>JAJNBK010000039.1 GCA_021155845.1 Nitrososphaeraceae archaeon | reverse complement strand
GTCTGCAGAGGTAATAATGTGCAAGGACTTGTCCTGCATAAAGAAGATCCCAACATATTGAAGACCAGCTAAAAGAATTTGTAACTGTCTTATCTATAAAAGACTTTAAACATGTATGACTCATCATTTATACGCTGGTTTAATGACCAATTGTTAGCCTTTCTTAGTACCTCTTAACCCCAAGTATATCATCTCTATTCCTGCTATTAGAAGTGTAACTGCCAATGTTATAACTGCTAGAACCAAGCCAAACATGATGGGATTGGCTATAATAGCTATTGATATAGCCACACTTAGCGCTCCTACCCCAATAATCAACCCTTTTGAAAATATCGGTATCTCTCTAGAAATTCCTTGTACAATTCTAGCAATACCACCTATCATTAGAGCAACAGCTCCTAGAATTACCAAAGATACAGACGTTAAGATTGGAAACTGCATAAGAAAGATCGAGATGCCTATAATAACTACTCCAAGTACTATATCAATAATGCGGGTTTTTCTTGATGAAACGGGAGATAACCCAATAGCAATCCTTTCAATCCCGACAACCAGTAATACTAGCGACATAAAAAGGCAATTCCTGGAAATATGACCAAAAATAATAGAATTACCACTGAAAGTAAAACAACTATGGAACCAAAGACAATCTGCAACATTCGCAGCCAAGGCGGCGATCTTATTGTTTGCACTTGGAGAACACAACTTCCTGTTATATATATATAGATGATGATACATACGTATTCCTTTATGGCATTCCTTAGACAAATTTTTCTTCTCCCACATTAAGTATTGACTAACATAGTTTCTAGGTTCTTGCTTTATCAGTAGTTCCCAAGTCTACTAATCTGAGTTTCTCAAGAAATTTGTTGATTCCTTGTGCGGTATCATACAAAAGGAATCAGTTACAAAGCAGGTTAGTTATTCATTCATGTCTACTATATCTATAAGCCTATAGAAGAGGATAACATAAACATAAGATGGATGGATATCTGCTGGGAGCTCCTGACGAGCATAGTCGGTAAGCTCTAATTTCTAACGGTTGTTAACTTCCCCTCGGATGTATATCTTATACTTTTTCTTGGACTGTATTAAGGAGTAGGAGTTGGTATACTCTCTAGACTATTAGCACTCATTGTGCCTGATTCTTCTTTCAATGTAGCACTAGCTTATCTAGATCCTTGATTGACATATAGAAATCATGTACTGCTATTGTTGATTTACAGAGCTCCGATAAACAATCTTTTTGTAGATTTGGATTGTCTGAATTTTCTTCTACTAACTTCCATAGTCTTTTATGAATCAAGAGCTATAAACATCAACGGTGGAAGAAACTTCTGGAGAAACTACTACTTTTGTTTCCTATGCTACGGGATTTAATGCAATATTTTTACTTGCTGGACTTGTGTTATCAAGGATGATAATATCATTCATGGCAATTAACAGTCGAAAAGGATTATCAATGGGAGTGCAAACGAATAGAGATGAATATAAAAGATAACTCGACTGGACGGCTCTGTAGAAATCAACGATTTTTCTCATAATATTCTATCATACAAGCTTTGTAAGAGTATGGTACCATATACTTAGTGAAACAATCAAGATATATCAGATTAGCAAATACCATGTTATGTGTTATAAGAAATGCTAGAATACCGCTAATCTCCATAGAAAGAGTAATCACATCTTCACTGTTTGGCAACATATATGGAGTATTACTTCCAATAAGACAATACGAAGGTAAAAAGTTATAGAGTGTTTGTAGAATGACTAGTTGAAGCGTATTACCTCAGAATTTTTCTTCAATTATCACATATATACCACACAATTTACTACTACATTGCAGAAATTCACAGAAAGATTCAGTTGAATATTATTATAAAAATAGTTTATATAAACGGTAGCCAATCACGATATTTGAAAGTAATAAATTATGGTAGAATCTGGTGAAGGGATAGCTCATATTTTCCTAGAGCAGCTGATTGAATACACAGTTATTGCCCTTGAAATTATAATTACGATCATTATAATAATAATTGTCGGAATTGCTCTGGCGAATCTGTTCAAAATTATGGTTTCAACACTTATAAATAAAGAAGAAAAAGAAAAGCAACGAGAATATTTAGGTCAGTTAGTAAGACGTATGCTAAGGGGCCTTTTAATATCGCTAGATTTCTTAGTCGCTGCTGACCTTTTGAAAAGTATTCTAGTTCCTTCAGTAACTGAACTTATAATATTAGCATTTGTTGTAGCGATAAGAATAGTACTTAGCTGGTCGCTGTCAAAAGAAATTGAGAGTTATGCAAGGCAAAAAAAAGCTCTATAGTTACTAAGTAGGTGGGAGCTATTGATATTTTACAAATAGCAACATATATCCTCGGTACTAAAACGTATAGGTATTGATTTATGTGGCCAGCAAATCACAGCTCAACGATCACAGCCCAATGAAAAAGAGATGTCCTACACATTCAGGGTAATATGTCTTTTATGAGTTTTGCTTAATCTCTAAGCTTTAAGCGTACTTTTATTATGATTAAATTACCCAATTTTTGTGGCATTAGTCTTGCTGTTGAAATATTAATTGCAAAGGAAAACACAAATTCCCATATCATTAATAAACCTTCATTTAGGTACACAAAGTATATTATGTATCCTCCTTCTATATATGTCGCCTTTATTCTTATTTAAGAAATCTTGATTTGATGTACTATTACCTGACACAGATTTTACACATCAAAAACTATCATCAAAAGATGTTCAGTTCTAGAACTATAAATCGTAATAATAATATTCTTATAATACCTACCAATTGTATATGTTTTGAATATCAAATATGCCATCACCATATAGTAATAGATCAAGATCTGCAATCAGCATTATCGCAATAATAGCCATATATATAATCACATCATTTTCATTTAGCACTGTTGAAGCACAGAATATGACCAATCAAACTGCTGGACGACCGAGTATTAATGATATCATCTCTGTAATTTGTGCTAGTGATGCTACTGGAGAAGATAATAATACTTCCAGTACTACTAATTCTACAACTCAAACAGCAGTTGATATAAGATGTCTTTTACGAGAAGCACGCAATGCAATAGCTGAAGATGCTACTAATGAAGCCCTTCAGCTAATAGATGCAGCAGAGAAAGAATTGCTATCTGCATTTGGGGACAATAATCTGTCGTCGTCGTCATCACCTTCTACAGGCAATGTCAATATACAGTAGTAGTAATATTGCTGTATATATATATATATATATATGGATCAGAAATATATGTATGCGATAATACAAATATTATCAAGTCATATTGAATCTCTGATCTTGTAATTATGTTGATAAACTAAATAGTATAACAAAAAGGGGGAATGATTGAATAATACTAATCCTAAAGATGAAATACCTAATAATACAAACTTGGCCGAAAAACTTACAATATCTACAAAGAATAATTTTAAGTATCGATATTTGAGTAGAGATCAATTATTGTACGCAGATTACAGATGATCCAAAAGGACCTATCATCTAATGATGAAAAAAGTAAAAATAACTCAAATACTGATGGCAAATATATATTAAGATCATACTATTCACCTGCATGATTTCTAATATAATATGCTCTCTACTCTACTTTACCTTGTAAACCAAAAGAGACTGCATTGGAAAGAAAACATCAATAACGACTATCTTTTAGCTCGTTTGAATACTAATTGTTTCCTAATTAGGGTAAGAAAATATATAAATTATGTCTTGCATCAACACTATCTTTTATGCACAATCAGATAACTATAGATGTTAGTTCCTGTCTTATATATTAGTATAAGGATAAATGAAGAATTAGTCCATTTAGAGTAAGGAAGTTTTTTGACAATACATCTTTTCTATTAATTGACTACCAGCATGCACATTATATTAGAGAAAATCTATATATTTGTATAAAAGAAGAAGATACTAGATATAGTCATTACAAAAATGCATACATTATAGAAAAGAAATTTAAATATATCTATTTACATCTATATCTATACACATAGCTATTATTAATGAATCAGATATTCCATTCATTTATTACAGCGCCTATAGTCCATGCTGATAATTCTTCTGTATCTTTCTCTTGTCGTCTTGCAATTTCCATTTCTTCTTCTGTGGTATCATCCCTTTGTTCTCCATGATACTCTTTTTCCAGATCATCTCTTCTATCTTCATCTGTAGTGAAGATAGCTTCACATTCAAAGCATTGAAAATCAGAGGTTACTTTTGGTATATTACCAGATATGTCATTGGATGAACCAAAATTGTTAGCCATTTATAATTAATATTATATATATATATATATATAGATATTTATTTGCACCAGAATGAAAGGTTTGAATTACAATTCTGCAAAAGAAGCTTAACATGCCCAGTATATGAACAAAGCTAGTAGTAACGCACAATACATCTTGCCAGAAATTTATGTTGATCATAGCCTGCTATCTATAGGAATTTTATTTCCATTATCAAGACCATTAACAGCTTAGCATATGATGAGGAACTGCAAATGCAACGGACCTGACTTGTACAGAAGTTAAAGAAATTTATCTTTTGGATTATTTTATAATCTTCTTTCTATCCAATCAATCATATAATACAGGGATAATGATCCATCTCTTGAATCGAAAGGATTGGAGAAGAGATTTTTCATATCATTTGGCATTTTGGTTCTCTCTTGATACGAATTGCTAGTCATGAATCAGAACACGTTTGTAGATGTTGACCTAGTCAATGGCCCAGACCTTCAAAATTGAGGAGTCATATCTTGCAAAATCAATAACTATTGTGTATCTCCTTTCTGTACGTGCTCTAACATCATATGTCTCTGCATATCACCCAAGCTATCAAACTGCCGTCCACATGAACTGCATTTGTATTGCTTAGAAAGATCGTCATTATCCTGCTGGCCTTTTTCAGATGAATTCAATTGACCTAGATTCACCTCTCTCTTTTTGCGATATAGATCATCTCATTATTACTGTTACATATAATGTAATATCATTGATAAGAGTTTAATACAAATATTTCTAAGATAAAGATGGTTTTTAATTTTTCTTTATAAACTATAAGCTAAACTAAAATTATCGAATGAATAATAACAACAACATATATTATGTTATCTGAAAATTTTTGGATTTCAATTAGGTTCCTATCCCCAGCTCATTCGGCTCTGTTAACTTAAGCAAATCACCTTCCTATTATAATAATCAACAAATAGATGAAACCAGTTTACAACATGATTTCTTCTTTTTATGAATCTCTTTGATATTGCTTTTGAAGTATTTCTATATATATATATATATATATTATAAACCTAAAAAGTATAAGTATAAACTATAGCCTCTGTCATTTACAGATGTTCTCTATTTCTTTTTCTATAAAGCAATATGAAGAATAGAGCAGCTGCGGCTATAGCTTTTTACTTAAGTTAACAGAGCCACCAAATTTGACATAGATCAATTAGATAATCATTAGTCAATGTGGTATGGCTAACATTAACTATAATGTGAGGTAGTAGTATTTGTCAGAACATCAACTACCAAACCAAGATCCAAGTTAAGTTAGAACTTCAGAAGAGAATCCATATTTAAGTTGATATAATATGCCCATTCTTAGAATTTCTAAATTAACCATTTTTCTGATGATGATGAAATGCTTGGCCTAGCAACGTCATAGTGGGAACCATGATTACTGGGAATATGATTGCCATCTGAATGTTAATAAACGCTATTCCTATTGAGATGGCATAAAGCGATGGAATTACCGAAAGGATACTGTACATATATCTATTATCATTTTTTTTTAATTCTATAGTCATCATATTTCTGTGTCTTAATAGGTATATCCATAACAGTACTAATAATATACCATTTACGATCTGCAGAGAAGCTAGAGATGTTATTGAGGGCTGGACTTGGTACTGAAATAGAGCAACACTAAAGACTGGTGTAAGTAATACAAGTATAAAGAACGTCAGTGAAACCCAGACTACTATTTCATTAGATT
>JAJNBK010000403.1 GCA_021155845.1 Nitrososphaeraceae archaeon | reverse complement strand
CATTATCAAAAAATTGGTATTGGAGAATATGTTATAATGATATATCCACAAAAGATAATAACTTGGAAGAATGAAGGATTTAATGATTAATTCATTACATTATTATTTTTAATATTTTTTCTTCACTTTTTATTTAGCAAACTTTGAAAGCTGTTTTGTTTTCTCAATCATGTTATCGACATCTCTGCCTACAGGTATGAAGATATAGCCAAATATTATATGTTCTACTCCCATGTCTTTGATCCTTTTAATATCACTACCTATTTGATCAATTGTTCCAGTCAATGGAAATCTTTGGCCTTCATTTGTTGGTCGGTTCTTTGAATCATCTATATTAGGATATGTTAAAAGAATTACGTTAAAGATATTTGGATCTTTATTTGCTTTACTAGCGATAGGTCCTATTTTTGATGCTGGAATATTATAGTATTCTCCTTTGAACTCTACAACATCTTCTGTCCATATCTTTTTCAAAGCTTGAATAAATTCATCTGCTCTTTTACCTCTATTAATAAAGGGAATATTAGATGCTTGATATTCATCTTTTGACCAACCAATCCCAAGGCCACACATAGCTCTTCCTTCTGATAGAACATCAAGTGTAGCAAACCTTCTTGCTAATACTACAGGATTATGAAAAAGCATATCTATTACAGATGTTCCTAATGCAATTTTCTTTGTAATTGCAGCTAAATAGCTAAGTGTTTCTAATGGGTCAAATACTTTCTGGTACTCGATAGGAAGAGTACCATCTGGAGTTGCAGGATAGGGGGTTTGTGGATTTAAAGGCCAAAGAAGTCTCTCAAAAGCCCATAGAGAATCAAAATCCTCTTGTTCAGCTAGCTTTGCAGTCTGAATTATATTTTCTCTTGTAGCTTGTTGACCAGCTAATGGTAAAAGAATACCAATTTTCAAGGTAATTTGCAATTTCGTTACTACTATTAAAAGATAATATTATGCCTGATCTCTAACGAACATAGCAAATGGAAAGTATTAGATATATATGTTATAATAATTTATAGTTTGCCAACTTTACTCTGCGAATGCATTAGCTTTACACATTTCTAAACTATATATCATTTTAATTTTTTTACTATTGCTAACTATATAGTAAAACATCTAATTTTATATTATTCATTTATTTCAGCTATTTTTGAGATCCCTAAACGTGAGATGCGTTACTCGATGTGCATGTATAACTTATAGTTATTAAAAATACACCATAAGACATATAATTAGCGGGTTAGGTGAGATGTGGGACAGAGTTGACTTTATTTTGCAACTCACATTTGTTATAGTTATTATAATATCTTAATAAGGCAAACTAATTCAAAGCTTTAGGCTGTTATTCATAATATCTTTCTAATCTATCATATTATGATAATAGGATGATACCAAGACTTTTTCGTATTCCATACGGTGGGAATAGTGTGGGGAATTTCCGCAGAATTTGGGGAAAAGTCTGAAATTTCTAATAACATCCTTATTGCGTGGAAAAACGTGTGGAAGGACCATTGATATGATTTAGTAGATGTCATAGAACGAAATTGGATTATATTAGCCTGTTATTCCACGTACTTCATGGTTTTTCATTCTTGTTTCTTCTTCTTCCTAGGTCTAAATTCTAATTCTACTCCACGTTTATCGTTATAATTAAATGTAAAAGCTTCATTGGGTAAAATAGGAAAGCTTGACATTTCTGTGTTTAAGCACATATGTCATCTAGAGAACCATACTTCTTTTTTTCCTTATTATCATTAGCCAATTTGGAATATTATTTAGTATTACAGTTGCTACAAACAAATAACCTTTGTTTGATTGTATTGTTTTTAGGATGCTGCTTCAATTCATATCTTATACATAGCACTTGTCAAACTAAATAAAATGAATGAATCAGCAGCAGAAGAGAAAGAGGATAACTCCACCCGCAGGAGCAATAGCAGCAGAGAGGAATTAAAGAAGAAGTATCCTCTGGTGCTGGAGGATGATAGATAGTAAGCCCTCTCATCCATCTCCAAAGAAAACAATAATAAATTGATTAATAAAATAATTTCGCTTGGACCATTCTGCCACATACTTCATAATAACCAATTAGAGACAGTATTCATGGTCCACTCCAGTCGAACGGAATGTGCTTGCTAGATCTACCATTCCATTCCCATTTGAAGCCCATTGCATCCACTTCGTTAGTTAGCGTTCTGCCCCATGTTGCAACTGTACCCGGTCCTACTTCACTTCCAGGAGGGTTAAGAGTTTGTACTCGTTTGCCAACCGGAGTCATAGGTCCAGTTAAGGCTTCAGCCTTTGCAACTACCTTTCCTGGTATCTCTGCACTCCAATAAGAAAGGTCATCTGCTACTTCAAATTTAATTGGAGCAAAGTCAAGTCCGCGCATATCTCCTATGAGCTTTGCAAATTCTGCCATAAACCCGCCTGCCTTCCCGCTGAAAATCATCTGCAGAGATTCTCGCTGCTGTAGATTAGCTCGCTCGTCGAAAAAGAGAGCAATAGTTACTTTCGTCTCACCTGCCCAGACATTACCCTTGAAGTATCCCAGCGCTAACACGTTCAATCCATCAAGAGATGTTTCACGCCAGTACACCATCACAGTCCCCATAAGTTGGAGCCTGGGCAAACTCACATGGACATGGTATGTTGCACTTGCAAACATCAAACCAGTCTCCTGAAATATTCCACTTCGGTATATTAGCCGTCATATCATTTAATACCGAGGACATTATTTTAAGATTGCATATGTTTTTCCGGCTCTGTTAAATTAGCCCCATCTAATAAAAAAAAATTTTAAATTTTATTATCCTATGAGTATTTCATCTCTAAAAATAAAATATGCAAACAAACATCTTCAGCCAATTCTGACATGTTGTTGTTGTCTATCGCACTTTTTTATTCTATATGGAAAATGGTCATCATCCAAGCATTCAGTTCTGTCTTTTATTTGTGCTGAATAAATCTTTCTATAATATTCTTAAGTTCAGTTCCATATATTATGTATTAAGCCTAACCATTTACATGCATATCATCATACCAGTAATAAGCGCCATCAGTGTAGATCGGTTTCCTTTTTCCAAATTTTGTTCTGATCTGCTTAAAAAACTGATAACAGACAAAAATATGCATTTGGTTCATAAGCTATCTATAACCAATAATTTTGACCATCTATCTATCTTTACTAGAGCCTTATCTACAAATTTTCCTTAACTAAATGTCTCTATGTACTTTGAATTTGTTTGCACATTCTGAGTTATAACTCCTAGAATTAAAATACAGGTATATAGCATATGTGCAATTACAGCTGGATTTGTCCTGATACGTTTTTCACTATATCCATGAGCTTGTTAGGATATATCCACATCAACCACAACAGAGAAAGAAATTAATTAATTACAACTATTCCCTAATTACAGGATTTCCATAATAATAGGATATTTTGAATCAAGAAGAAGAAACAATATACTATCTTTTACTACCAACTATTACTACAGATTAACTATTCTTTTTCTTAAATGTGAACCATTCTTTCATATCGTCATCATCATCCTTTACGAGACCAGATGCTATACCTGCGAGAATTCCTGCAGGGATCGGGTATTTTGTGCAAAGATTCGATAATCCTAACAAAGTCCCAATCTCACCGTGATGGATTCTCCTATTAAAAATGTGGACTTTGGATGGATTTTCTTGGGAATTCCATGACAATGTTAGT
>JAJNBK010000038.1 GCA_021155845.1 Nitrososphaeraceae archaeon | reverse complement strand
CCGAGAATTAGATGATTTTTTAATTGAACTTTACTCGTCGTCAATTCAACCTATGCACTTCTTTAGAGTGAGGCTAAGCTTCATATTCTGTTCTCTATGAATTAAGTACTCTTAATAAGGACTTTATATAAGAATAAAATGAGTTAGGAAGTTTTATGTGCTAATGGAAGCTACTTTTCCTTCTATAATATGCTGTTTATGTCTTAATGATCAGAATGTTATTACAGATGTTGAATCAGGTGAAGTAATTTGTGGCAATTGTGGAATGGTAATTATTGAGAAGACTCAAGATACTAGTATTCCAGAATGGCGAGCATTTACAGTTGAAGAAAAAAATGAAAAAGCAAGAACTGGAGGTCCTACTTTTCTAGCCAGACATGATAGAGGTCTTGCTACAATAATTGGAAGAGCAAATAAGGATGCTAGAGGACAAGTTTTAGATGCAGCTATGCGTTCAATATTTGAGAGGTTAAGAACATGTGATTCTAGAACGCAACTTCACAGTTCAGCTGACAGAAACCTCTGGTGCGCTTTCTTTCAACTTGATATACTAAAGGATAAACTTGGCCTATCAGATGCTATAGTTGAGAAAACAGCTTACATCTATAGAAAAGCCTGCAAAAGACAGTTGCCTCGTGGTAGAACTATTGTTGGAATGCTGGCTGCGGCTGTTTATATTGCATGTCGAGAGATGGGAGCTCCAAGAACACTGAACGAATTTGCTCAAATCATAAATATTAAACGCAAAGATATCACACGTTGCTATAAAGCTCTAGCATTTGGACTAGAGATTAAAATTCCAATAGTTGATCCTATGAACTGCATTGTGAGAATAGCAAATAGAATAAAATTAAGCGATAAAACTAAACGCCAAGCAATCATAATAATGAACAATATTGCCAAAGAAGAGATATCATCAGGTAAAAATCCTATGGGATTTGCTGGATCAGTACTTTATCTAGCAAGTAGTATGGCTGGAGATAATATTAAACAGAGCGTATTTGCAGAGGCAGCAGGAGTAACAGAGGTTACCATCAGAAATATATGCAGACCTCTGAGACAATATATTAATTCTAGCCAATTGAGTTAAAATAGACCAGATGACATGATCTTGTTTGCAACTAACAGTAACCTTAGCATACGTATAATAATAATAGCAATGTAGGTTCTAAAACTCAAAGAGAAAAAGATAGATAGATTGACTGAAGCACTTACTAAAGGTGTAATAAAAATATTAATAGAGAATAAATGATCTGATCTATTTGTTAAATGTTCAAGGCGTGAACATCAAAATGTGATCATGATAGAGCTACTCCAACAGTGACAAGATGAAATGTCTTATTGGTAATTTGCACATGCGAAAGATTTACGCTGGATAGGAAGGCTCTGTTAACTTAACAACTATTTAGGCATGAATTAGAGTTCCTTTCTAATAATGTAAAGCTGTGCGTATCTTAGTATATTTTACGGGTATAGTTAAACGCACGAACACATACCGAACTAAAAGTTGCTTATGGTTTGTACTTCTATTTTAGTTCCAGTTATAGGTCTGAATCCAAAGAAAGGAGGAAATTCTGAAAGGTACGGTATATTATCAATTGATGTTCAAATTAAACGAATAAGCGATAATAAGCTTGTCATAGTATCACACAGAAATCTCTATAGGATGAAAAATGAATTGTCTTTCTTAATCACGGAGCATCAAAAGAGACAAAAATTCTTGTATTTCCACATCAGACTACAGATATACGAATTATCCTAAAAAAGTTCAATCTTTAATTAACTGATATTGCCACAGCCTGTAACCTACAAATGCGCGATCTATAAAAACAATTTGATTTTGTACTAGGCTCAGAATATGCTTCTGCATCGATAGATTCTCCTCAGATTTAAGAATATTTAAGTAATACTTTTCCTCATAGTTAAAATTCTTTTATAAAGAAATGAAAAAGAAGATTATATGGTTTTTATCTTATTGCTAATTAGTATGTCTTCTTTTTATTGTGTTCTATTATTAGGCATTAGAAGTACTTCTTGTTGTGTGGATATTGTCTCTTGATACTTGTTGGAATGTTTTTACAGTATTCGCTCCTATTCTCGATAGTTCCTTTACATTATCTGTTGTATGCTGAACAGATGCGTTGAAAGAATCCAGATTTGCAAATACGCTATTGTTTAATACTCTAGTTGCTGCTATGGCATTATCTGCAAAGCTATTAACTATCTTTCCATAGTTTTCAGCTACCTGTCCAGGAGACACCATCCAATCTGACCAAAGTCGTAATGAATTAACGATAATGTCCTTTTGGGATTCTACATAATTGTCTGTGATTTCTCTAATTGCTTGGATCGTATTTTCCTGATAATCATTAACAACTTGTGTATAACGTGGAATCTCTTTTCTTGCTTCATTTGTTGTTTTCTTGATATTATCCTTCGTCTCATCGAATGCTTTATTAACAGCTTGCTGCTGTTCTCGTTGAAGTTGTGCTGTAGTTGAATGTGATTGTGTTGATTCTTCTTCTTTTCGCTCTTGTTTCTTTGTTGACATATATACAAATACTGCAGCTTATAGCATATAAAGAATGGTATACAATGGCGTTTATTGCCATAAAAATCCATTAATAATAACATAGCTTGCTGATGTGGTTTTCATCAGGAGATGACAACTTCTAGCATTGTCTATAAAGTCTTCACCGGAAAGGTATTCCATGATTGCTTTAGATCACAGCTACTATTCATTATGTTACTACTCAAAATGGATTAGACATAGGAGATTTTACTGGAATAGTTGCCCTTGTTGCTACTGCCATAACTTTCGCTCTGACATATCGTCACGGCAGCCAGTCAGAGCAGACACGCATAGCTAGAGACACATGGAAGAAAGTTTCATAGAAGAATAACAAATTCAATGAAATACTTGAGAAGTATAAAAAACAATATGAGGAGATAGTAACATTGTAAAAGATTTTGACATTTCTAAAACAAGAATTGAATTAGATAAAAGGTGTAGAGCAGCAAAGAAAGATTAGCAATCTACTACTGTGCATGTGTGTGTATAATCATTACCAATTTACAATTTTACCTTAGAGATTTGCACTCAAAATATATTTTATCCTTGTATTCTAGAAACCTGACTTCTATGTCATCCATGCTCTGACTTTTTATTAATTGTGCAGAATTAATATTCTCATAACCATATGAAGATACAAAGTACATTCTCTGCATATGCTTTTCAATGGTGCAAATATCCTTAATAGATGTCAAAAATCTTTGTAAACACTTAGAATCTGCAGCTTTTTCTATATTCTTGTTATGCACGCCGACAGCAATCAAATCTTCTGTATTTCTTTCATAAATGCAAACATCAAAAGTGTATTTGGTACCTGATTTGCCGCATACATCTTTTTCCATGGCAAATTTGTAAGATTTTGGATTGTATATGGAAGAAAAATAAGTTGCAAGTCTAAAAATTGAAAAACAATCGATAATTGATTGACCATTCAACTTAGAAAGTCGAGCCGCTAAATTAGTTCTCCTTCTAATAGAACCAAATTCCATTTTACAGCCACAACTTTCTGCAACCATTTCTAAAATTTGAGATGGTATATTATAGTTAGCAAGACGTGATTCTATCTTATGGCGTTCCTCATCGTTTAATTGGTTAACTTTAGCCAAAATAAACACTAAGACTACATTAAAGACACTATTAAGTGTAAGTCCAACGATCAAACATTATCTCACATTATTATTTTTTTGCAAATATATTCCTGCAGATAAAGCAGCTGGTAACTATGAGATTGTCAATACAGCTTTAGAAAGAGTATCCCCCAATCACAATATCTGCGTTGAATATCTGGTAGGTCAGTATTTGCAATTTTAAGAAGGTTAGTGACATGTCGTACACTCGGCTCAATATCACCTTTAGTCTCTTCATAAACCATATTCAGATTGTGTAGCCGTTTTAGCTTCCAATATTCTTTGTAAAATTTTGTTGCCTCTGACTCTTTCAGATTTAATGCGATAGCTACTTCTAATGGAGTCTTTCTATCAGAAAAGAGTTTGTATGCTTGAGCAGAGAGAGATAGCTGTCGTTGTTGCTGTTCTTGATATTGCTCAGCTTTATCGTTATCTTGTTGTTCTTTCGATGCTTCAGTCTTCTCTTCAATTACCTTGTTCAAAATAACTCCTATATCACGTGGAGATATTCTTGCCTGCTTAGATATTTCACGATAAGTCTTGCCCTGATTGTAAAGCTCTAAAACAAGTCTTTCTCTTTCCTGTCTAGTTAAAATCGTCATATCTTCTATCTTCAAGAAATATATAGTATAATGGAAGCTTAAAGCTATTGTTGTTATTATTTGATACCAGTTTTGTTATCATTGATATCTCTTAGTTGCCTCTGTTATCGTCTGTTTCCAACTGTTACCATTGTACAGTAATTGAATTCAGAGTATCAATAATAATGCTGCCCTATATGTACTAAATATGGGTAGTGGATTTCCTTTGAAATTAACTCTCGACATAATAATACGCATTATTTCTTTCCCCTTTCACATACATCTTTTGTATTCACAAAATTACATTATCCACTCACTCTACTAATAGGATGTTTTAATTTCAAGAAGTTAATCACCTTTGAATCCTGCAAATATGCTGTTTTCATGAACCATCTATCTGACTTCAGACTAAAGTTTCACATGCAAAAGTATCAGAATTTCCTAAACAGTAGATGTATTTGAAAATTTCATTTTATTGTAGTCTCTGGTATAATGACGTGACAGATATAGAAGTAAAAGAAGTATGCATAATATCCCCGGAATCACCGGTATCGCCGGATTGTTAATTTTGAGCGTAAATTATCTATTCTTAGCCGGCGATATATGACTTATTGGAATATAATATCCCGGTGATATCGCCGGTAGAATTGAACCTAAATTGAACTCAATTTTTAGTATTCCGGGGATTCGGAGATACCGGCGATATTATACATATCTTCATAGTTCGGGCGTTAATGTATTGTTAAAACTCACGTATTTATTATATTGATATTATCTAGGATTGGTCTAACTTGCGCCACCTAAACCGGGTTCAGTAGGATTTGGTCCCTACATGTAAAGGGATTCAATGGTATGATTTATTGACATTTGAACATATTCACTTCTTGTTAAAATATAAATTCAAATACCTCTAATAAAAGGCGAGAGAGAGTGAATCATGAAGAACATTATTTCCGTCACAGGCGCGTCGAGTGGCTTTGGTGCCCTCGCTGCACGTGCCCTGGCTCGTGCGGGTCACACTGTTTATGCTAGCATGCGCGAAACAACCGGCCGCAATGCGCCCCAAGTCAAGGAAGTAGAAGAGTACGCGGCCGCACACAGCGTGGACCTGCATGCGATCGAACTGGATGTATTGTCGCAGGAATCCACTGATGCGGCGCTACAGACTATCGTCTCTGAAAACGGTCGCATAGATGTAGTCGTTCACAATGCAGGTCATATGGTCTTTGGTCCCGCCGAAGCCTTCACACCGGAACAGTTGGCCCAACTCTATGACACAAATGTGCTCAGTACGCAGCGCGTAAACCGCGCCGCACTTCCTCATTTACGCGCGCAGGAAAAGGGCTTGATCGTTTGGGTATCTAGCAGTAGTACGCGCGGAGGAACACCACCATATCTCGCTCCCTATTTCGCCGCCAAGGCCGCGATGGATGCCCTGGCGGTTAGCTACGCTAGCGAGCTGGCCCGCTGGGGGATCGAGACATCCATTATCGTGCCGGGTGCTTTCACCTCGGGAACCAGTCACTTCAAGAATGCCGGCTCCCCGAACGACAAGGCGCGGGCTGCCGAATACGATTCTGGTCCGCATAAGGGATTATCTGATCAGATCCAGAAGGACCTTGCCGCCACTGTGCCGCCGGACGCGGATGTTGCTGCCGTCGCCGATGCCATCGTCAAGGTCGTCGACATGCCATTCGGCAAACGGCCTTTCCGTATACACATCGACCCTGTTCAGGATGGCTGTGAGATAGTCAACGCTGTCGCCGATCGTATCCGGGCCGAGTTTCTGCGTCGGATAGGCCTCGCTGATCTCCTTGCACCCCGGGTGAACGATTAATGGCACATGCATCATCAACTAAGAGCGTCATCGTCACCGGAGCTTCGCGTGGGATCGGACGCGCTGTAGCGACAAGGCTGGCACGCGACGGCTTCGCGGTCGTGGTGAACTATGCCGGCAACGCCACCAAGGCAGACGAAGTCGTAACTGAGATTAAGGCCGCCGGCGGACAAGCCATCGCCGCGCAGGCTGATGTGGCGAACGCAGCCGACGTAGATCGTCTGTTCAAGGAAGCAGTGGACACCTTCGATGGTATCAATGTGGTGGTGAACTGCGCAGGCATCATGCCGCTTTCACCTATCGCTGGAGGCGACTTGGAGCTTTTTGACAAGGTGATTGCCACCAACCTACGCGGCACCTTTGTGGTGTTGGGACAAGCGTCTCGACAGGTTTCGACAGGCGGACGCATCATTGCTTTCTCGAGTAGTGTCATCGCCATGGCATTCCCGACCTACGGCCCCTATATCGCTTCCAAGGCAGGCGTTGAGGGTCTGGTCCGCGTGCTTGCCAATGAGCTGCGAGGTCGTGATATTACTGTAAACGCCGTGGCTCCTGGCCCAGTGGCTACAGAGCTGTTCCTCGCCGGTAAGGCAGAGACGCAGATAGAACAGCTGCGCAAACTCCCACCGCTGGAACGCCTTGGCCAGCCGGAAGACATTGCCAACCTGGTGTCATTCCTTGCCGGCCCAGACGGAGGCTGGGTCAACGGTCAGGTCCTGCGCGCCAATGGCGGTTTTGTGTAGCGCCTTTCAGTGGATCCACTTCAAGAAAAGCCGAACGCCCAAGCATAAGAGCGCGGCTGCCTTTTTTGGTTTTTATTATTTTAATCACCTGAAGTTACTTTGACGAGAGGCAGCCATATGACAAATCTGATAGGAAGAAAATTTGCCGCGTCTAACGCTGATTATACAGAGCCCACCTCTAGGCAGTTTATAACTAACATCTTGAAAATCAGCTATGCCTATCATCACAGTCTAGATTTAACCTTAAGCGGATACAAGTTTGGGCGCCTTTTCAATAATTGATCTGGCCCACTCCCATCTTGGTGATCTTTCCATTGTCCACATGGAATCTGAGAAAGGTCTTAGGCATATCGGAATGAAACCTCCCATAAATCGTAAGCCCACCTAATCTTACAGACGAAGAGTTAGATAATATCGCTAACGTTAAGAATGGGCATTCTCGTAAGATAATGAAACGCAGCATCATTGCAAGGTGTAATACTCTGCATACGTTAATGTCCAAGGACATGAATCAGTACCAATGTGCAGCTATACTGGGACGCTCACAGGAGACAGTATCATATAACCAGGCATACTTACGTTCCTATTTTAGGAAGAAATGCGATATTATGTACAGGATAGATTGCCTGAACTTTGGGAAAGTTGTCTAACAAACCTACATTCGTGCATAGTATAAGAACCCGTATAGTTAGCGGGTTCGGTGGGATGCAGCTGAAAATTCAGACGAATCTACAAATGGAAGTAGATATATACCTCAATTCTAAGGAGTAAACCAAATTCTATATTAATAAGCACGATTGAACAAGAATATGTTTTCTCTTAGAAAAATTACAGGAAACACATCTTCAGTACTAATCACTATTTTCTTGCTTGCTGTGATTATTGTCACACTTCCTGCATTAATAACTACTACTGGTACCAATCGTGTTTATGGTCAACCAGATCAAATGAACTCTACCGTTGCAGATTCATCTCCAAACATACAAAATATACCAGTAGAAAAAATAGTCCAGGTAGGAGATATTGAGATTGCATACAAGATGTCAGGTAAAGGTGACCCTATTTTACTTATTAGTGGCGGTTCTGCCGATAAGAATGCTTGGGATCCGTCTTTCATAAGAGACCTTTCCTCAAATCACACAGTAATTGTATTTGATACTCGAGGAGTTGGAAATACAACAATTGGTTCCAAACCATATACTATGGAGCAACTTGCAAATGATACTGCTGGTTTACTGGATGCGCTGAAAATACAGAATGCAAATGTTCTTGGATATTCCCTTGGGTCATATATAGCAGAACAGCTTACAATTACGAATCCAGAAAAGGTTAACAGGCTTATACTTGCTGGGGCATCGTGTGGTGGAAAAGACGGTATACCTAAACCACCTGAGTTTTTAAAATTGCAATCCGAGATCGTAAACAAAATCTCAAATAATGTTACTATTTCTCGGGAGGAAAATATAGCTCTAGCAAATGCCTCATTAGGAGCGGGATGGATAAGACTGCATCCTGAGTCTCTTGAGAACATTACAGAAGGCATAGGTTTCTTTGCTAATATTTCCCCTGAAGCTCAAGAGGGGCAGGCTAACTTAGGATTTGCTTGGGAGGCAACCAACTGGAATGGTGCTTGTGATGAGCTTGCGAAAACAGCCAAACCCACGTTGGTCATAACTGGAACCGATGATAATTTCTACCAACCACATGTCAATTCTTTAAAGATTGTAGAAAAGATTCCAGGAGCATGGCTTGTACAGATCGAAAATGCTGGTCATGCGGTAATGGACCAATATCCAGATGAAATCAGTAAGATATTACAAACATTTCTTTCGACGACTACTACTACAACAGCCCAACCTTAGTAAGAAAGTGTATCCGCCACCAGACTATTCAAAATTCAAGAATGCGACCGAAGCCGCTTCTGATCACGCAGGTTTAAGAGAATCATAAGTACGGTCATAGTATTATTCTGGCGTTTGGATTGTTCTCTAAATTGATACAATAATACAGCGGGTTCGGTGGGATGCGGAACAAATTTGACTCATTTTTGCCACCCAGTCAGACAACATTTGACTTAATTAGCTAGCTTTAGCTTTCCAGCAATTAGGATATAGTACAATCTATTTTATTTCTTCACTTATTGTTGTTTTCAGCTGAAAAGCAGTGCCAGTGGTTTGTGAACCAAATTTGACACGATTATGCGTCTCAGCTTCTAGTTCTTAATTTAGTATTAGATAATCATTGGTTCGGATTAGATAGTTCTGGTAACGCTAGTAGTTCAATAATTAGACCCATCTTAGAATAATAATAATATTAGCTATAAAGATTCATCTCATTCAATTTTAGTATTCTTCTATTCTAACTAGTTAGACTCTTTGCTTCTGCATCTACTGTATATGTAACACTGAATGGTACGCCGCCTAGTGTATGGAATGCAACTTGACTAGCTGCAAAGTTCATAGAACCAGCATTATAACTTGGTACTGTTCCTGCCCCATTAGCTTGTAATAGCAATGAGATTGCAGATTCTCCTTGAGCAAATGGTGCTGTCACTGGCTTACCATGAACTGCATCTGGTCTTACATTCGCATCATAATTTTGCAATAGTCTAACTTCAACGGGCTTGCTAGCAGACCATGACAATGTACCTACCCAAATCTTTCCATCAGTTCTTTGTGGAAGTACTACTATTGCCTGATGCATTTCATGACCAGGTAAAGTATCTACTGTTGAGATTGCAGTTTTTTGAGCTGTAAAATTTGTGGCTGTCATTGATGTCGTTTCAGTCTGGTTCTGTGCGGCTCCTCCTTCTGTCATGTTTTGTGCATTTGTAGTTACTATTGGAACTTGTGTGGCTGCAGCTACTAATGCTAACACTAACACTATTGTTGCCACTACAATCCATGTTACATAAGTTTTCATAAGAGGTTTATTAAATATAAATAATATATAGTATTTAAACTTTTAATATAATTTCTTAATTCTAATTGGACATTTATCTCAAAAAATGCCAAAAAAACCAGGTTTTTATGTAAAACTTGTGTTTCCTATTGGACTTCACGTATTGATAAAATTCACTTAAAAGAGCAAAATTATTTGAGTTTGGTATATCTGCAATTTTTTGACTGTCGTAGTTTATTTTACTGGCATTAGCATATGACTCCTTGTATTAAATACGACATTCTATATCTTCTAACTAACATATGAACCCGTATAGTTAGCTGGTATGGTAGAATGTAGGACAGAATTGACTCTATTTTGCTATTCAGAAGTTAGGACCTCAATGCACATAGATTAATGACTACATCACATATATCAAAAAAATAGAGACCAAGATCCAAGACCTCTTAATATGTGATCTTATATTATCTCTTAATTCAGGAGTCATCAAGTCTTCTGGTTTATATCCATGATCTCTCATTGCATGTTCTTCAGCATTTTTCATAATTTCTTCTTCTGTTTCACCCTTGCAAACGTAGTCACAGTCCATTCCTACTTCTCTACATGAGACAGCTAACATTGTTTCTTTATCAAGACAAGCTACGATAATAAATTATAATATGAATAAATTTACTATAACATAAGCAGTTACTTAATGCAAATTCTGCGGGTTCGGTGAGATATGGGACAATTATGACTCATTTTTCCACCCATGATTCATTTTATTTATAGAAATACATTCCCCCAGAATACTAAGATTGATGACGGAGAAATAAATATCTCAGAATCTATATTATATCATTTTGCAAATGTTAGAGAATTTCTTGTTATTTGTTAATTAATCCGTAGGCTAAATGAAAAGGTGGCACCTTTTCCATCAGAGTTATTTTCAGCCCATATCTTTCCACCATGAGCCTCTACAATAGCTTTTGAGACAAATAGTCCTATACCTATTCCGTCATTAGAGGACTTGGAAGTAGTAGAAGTAGTAGTAATGAACTTTGAGAATAGCCTTGAAAATATTTCATGATCTATTCCTTTGCCTGTATCCTTCACACTAACAAGGACATAGTTGTTATTATTATCATCGTCTTCTTCTTCATCATCCTCCTCCTTTCTTTGACAGCTAATAGATATAGTTCCCTCTGGTTCATCCTTTGTAAATTTAATAGCATTGTTTAATAAATTAGAGATAACTTGAACTATCCTATCCTTATCTGCTTTAACGATTATATTTCTATCTCCTTTGAGTTCAACTAACAGATTCTTTCCTTTTTGACTCTCATTATATTCACTAATTATACTTGATATTAATTCTTCTAGATTAAACTGCTTTTTATTTAATACCAGTAATTGACTTTCAATTCTTGAAACATCTAATATATTACTTGCTAGTTCTTTTAATCTTTTTGCATTTCTGATAATCACTTCCAGCCGATTTTTTATTTGTTCAACTTGAATGCCATTATTATTACTATCTTGCCTGTCATAATAAGTAGCCTCTTCAATTTCACTTTTTAATAACTCTGCTGTTCCTAATATTGGCTGTATAGGTGTTCTCAACTCATGAGCTGCAATATTGATAAATTCAATATGAATTTTGTTCTGCTGTTCTATTGTCTGATAAGCTAAGGCTAATTCTTTATTGACTGCTGTCAATTCTTTGCTGAGCTCTACAAATTGTTTATTTGTTAATGCAAATTGTTTATTTGTTAATGCAAATCTTTTGTTAGTCTCTGCAATCTCTTTGTTGACTTCTGCAAGCTTATGGTTTGACTCAAATAATGCCTTATTAGAAGCATTTTGCTCTGATATTTTTAATTCAAGCTGCTGATTAGCTCTTGCAAGAGCCATGTTTAATTCATTTAGCTCTTCTGTCTTTGAAGCTAGATCTTCTGTCTTTGAAGTTAAATCTTCTGTCTTTAATTTAAGAGCCTTCTCAGACAAGTTCAAATTAAATACATCTATGATACATGGTATATATTTCTATATACATTACAATATTGACACTAAAGCTGAAATATCATATAATAAATTCAATTTCGAAGAATATTGGGACTATATATTGAAGATTTATTTATCATTTAGTAATATAGCATTTGAAATAATGAAAGATATTGACCCTTCTATTTTGTAAACATCATTTTGATTGTATGAGAACAGTTGCAAACAAGGAAAAGGACTTCCTTCTAATGTTCTTGTCTTAATATGTACGATAATAATAGTAATATATTTTATTCACACACACACACATCTTCCTTAAACAAATGCTTTAAGTAACTACCATTAGATTTTTGCCATGATGTTCAAGTAACATCTGTTTTTGTTCTTTTGTGAGCCTTCGATCAAAGTCTTCCTGATGATAAAAACAAAATCCTTTCAATTTCATATTGTCGTCATATTTTGTTGGTAGTGACATTTCATATTCTATGAGTTTATCACTTTGATCATTGTAGTAGAATGAGGCTAAATCAGCAATTATAGATATTCCGTTTTTACCAGAGCTTTGAGCCTGTTTTGCTATTCTTGCAAGAAATGACATTAAATCTATGTCCGAACGAAAATATGCTTTTACAGAATCTATGATCACAAGAGAACCTTGTTTTTCATATTTCCTTACATCAATGATATTGCTTTGATTATTCTTATTATTCTCTCCTGACAATACACTTCTAACCATCCCAGTAGTTTCATAATATGGAACGATTAATACAATTCCATTATTATCTTCAAGTTGCATTTTCGCATAATATGAATAAATCCTTCTTAGTGTGATCATATCAGGATATACAACAAGAGAATGTACACCATATTCGGCTAGTCTCATTTCTTCAAAAATGGTATCACTGGTGCCCTTTGTTTGTTGTATTATTTTTATTCAATCCCTATGATACTGCGTTGAATACAACGTTATTAACTATTGTAACAAGCTGTTGTACAACATAGATTTCACCACGAAACTAGTACAGCTTCTAACAAGTCGATTTTAATTAGCGTGTATAATGGAAATG
>JAJNBK010000402.1 GCA_021155845.1 Nitrososphaeraceae archaeon | reverse complement strand
CAAATGATTTCACCAGATTCTGGATCTGTGACCATCTGTCCATCGCTGCATACAGAACATATGATTGAAGTTTGCATTTTTTAGAAAGTACAATATAATACATCAACTGTCATATAAATAATACTAGTATCACATTGTTTGAACATTTAAGACAGATTAGAAAAAAATTAGCAATAAAGTCAATACTATCACCTTTTTTATAAATATGCTGTATATATAATGAAGAAATTTGCCGTATCAGATAAGATTCAACTATTATCTAAAACTCTTAAAGGTATGATAACATGGAGAGCGTAGGCTTTAACATTCCATACGGCTAACGAGGAGTCTAAATTACAATCTAAAAGTAAATCATATACGAGTTTATTAATTTGGCTTGCATCAATTTTTTGAAATGACCTACTAGGTTGAAGTAGATGTGTAGTTATCTTAATCCCTTTATTAGGTAAGGCTTATCTAACGTTGTTTAACTATCTTTGCCATGCCCTTTGAAAGCCTGGGTGAGTATGTCGAAGTCCTAGAAAAAAGCGGACAGTTGGCGCGAATAAAAAAAAGAGTAAGCGCGCATTTAGAAATTGCAGAGATTATGCGCAGATTAATGTATGCTGGCAATCAACCAGCAGTATTATTTGAAGATGTGGAAGGTTATGACATGCCAGTGCTAGGTAACGCTTTCGGAACTCTAACACGATTACAAACTGCATTGGAAATAAAAAATTTCGAAGAAATAGGAGGCAGAATTGTGGACCTTACAAAAATGAAAATGCCTGCAGGGATGATAAACAAACTCAAGATGATACCAAAACTGTCAGAGATCGCCCAATATGGTCCAAAAAGCGTAGAGTCAGGACCGGTTATGGAAGTCATAGAAACAGATAATGCAACTCTAAGTTCGATACCTATCCTAAAATCTTTTTCCGGTGATGCAGGGAGATTTATTACATTTGGATTAACAGTTACAAAGCATCCAGAAACAGGAATTCGAAATATTGGAGTGTATAGAATTCAGGTTATAAATCATATAAAAGCAATAATGCATTGGCAAATTCACAAGCGCGGAGCACAGCACTATGAAATAATGAAGGAGCAAATGAAACGCATCGAAGTAGCAATAGTAATAGGTGCCGATCCGGCCACAGTTTTCAGTGCAGTTGCTCCCGTCCCAGAAGGTATGGATAAGTTTCTATTCGCAGGTATAACGAGGAAGAAAGGAATAAAACTTGTTAAATGCAAGAACGTCGACTTGGAAGTTCCTGCTAATGCCGAAATTGTCCTGGAAGGCTACATAGATCCAAATTATCTGACAACTGTTGTTGGAAAGCCAATTTTAGAGGATGCATATATAGGAAAAGTTATTGAGCGATCATTCTTGCCGCTTATTCAAATGTTTCAGCCCGAAGTAGTAGATTTTTCTATGCCTCCGGCAGGATGGTTCCAGGGTCTTGCTGTGATTTCAATCAAGAAACGTTATCCTGGTCAGGCGCGAAAAGTTATGATGGGCTTGTGGGGGATGGGTCAGCTATCTCTTACCAAGATATTTGCCGTTGTGGATCATGACATAAATGTACATGACATGGACGAAGTAATATGGGCTATTACAACAAGAGCAGATCCTAAAAGAGATACTATGATAATTGATAATACGCCAACTGATACTTTAGATCCAGCTTCTCCATTAGTTAACCTTGGCTCAAAGATGGGGATAGATGCAACTGCAAAATGGAAAGAAGAAGGATATCTCAGGGAACCCCAGCAACTAGTCGATGAGCAGACAAAGATAACTGTTGACAATAATTGGAAAGAATATGGGCTATCTTAATTTTATACATATTATATTGAGGATTTGCTAACTTCAGAAGAAAAGGAGATTTAAAGTGCGCGCCAGCAGAAAAGCCATTTCTTGTTTCTGGCATTAGCCCTTCATCATAGAATATGTTCACTGAGGTTATAAAATAAAAAAGAGGTGCCTGAAAATAGAATTTCTCATAAAATATATTAGAAAAAAGTGTCCGACCGATATGATGATGAAAAGCTTCCTCAATTAGTTTCTATATCTTTAAAAAATTATGCAATTCTGTGTTATTGTACCTTTATAGACATCATCCTATTCCTCTTATTATAAAACCCTTCATTGCGGAATGAAGTTTTATTCTTTTTTTCCACATTATTGGAGATGGCAAACATATACCATGATTATTAACTGCCTTTAAAAGCCTTGAAAGGATAATTAAGAGATTACTTTTATTCAGAATAGTAGTAAGACTTTAAATAATGAATACTATTAGATCTAACTATGAGTGCCAGTACAAAGAAAGAATCCGTTCCAAAAATTGTAGCACTAGAAGTTCTTGAGAAGAATGGAATTAACGTAGAAAAACTAAAGGAATTAATTACCAAAGGAGTCGGCGCAGAATTCACAACGTACTATTATTATACTATACTAAGAATGCATTGCACTGGACTAGAAGGTGAAGGCATTAAGGAGATAGTCGAGGATGCACGAATTGAGGATAGAAACCATTTCGAAGCAATGGTTCCTAGACTCTATGAATTGGGAGGTGGTTTACCTAGGGATATAAGGAAATTTGCAGACCAGGCTGGCTGTCCTGATGCTTATCTCCCAGATAACTGGGAAGATATTAACTCGATATTAAAAGTCTTGTTAGAAGCCGAACAGTGTGCAATTAGATCATGGGGAGAAGTATGCGATATGACTGCAGGAAAGGATCCCAGAACATATGACATTGCACAAAATATTATGCAAGAAGAAGTTGAGCACGAAGCATGGTTCATTGAACTTCTATCAAAAAGACCTTCAGGACACTTTAGAAGAAGTTTTGTAGGTCAATCACCACATACTAGAGGACAAGGTGGTCTCATCCATCTTTGATGGAATTATATAATTTATAAAAGGTTTTTCCTTTTTCTTTT
>JAJNBK010000401.1 GCA_021155845.1 Nitrososphaeraceae archaeon | reverse complement strand
AACACCCACTCCGCCTATCGTTATATACAAATTATTATCATATGGATTAACAAGAATTTTACCGCCATTTCCTATCGCTCCAGGTGTCGAAGGCAGCTTTAACAATAATTTAGGCTCAATCAACATATTATCCACGAACCTGTATCTATAGACAAAATTCCCTAGAGGCTGTTTCCCCTGGGTAATATCCTCACCATCCTTTCCTTGAATAGCAGTGTAATACAAGAAAACATATTTGCTGGCATTAATGTCATCTGACGAATTTTCGATACTCTTATTATTGGTGTTATTTGTGAGGGCTTGGTCAGGTGGAGTATGGGTTGGGCTTAATGCTTGGGGAGAAGAAATACCGCTAACGGCGATACCTAACATCCCTCTATGTCCAAATGTTGCGACATTTACGTCTAATAGCGGTTCTTTCATCATTGTGTTATTCACAATTCTTCGCACAATTCCTGTATCTTTTTCTATAACCAAAATGTTATTACTATCTAAAAATGCAAAATCAGTGGGATATGTTAGTCCTTTGAAAACCACTTCCGTTTTTAGGTTAGGATCTGCTATAATCGGTCCAGTTGGAAGAGGCAAGTTGCTTTCAGGATAATTTCTGTCCACTGTAGCATTAGCAATTTTCCCATGAAGAGGTTGATAATAAAATACAGTGTATAAAAGTATGCTGACAACTATTACAAATTGGATTATTTTTGCAGCAGCGAATCTATACAACACATTGATGGGTCATCAAAGTGCCACTAATAAATTGCTTGTTATCTCTAGGTTTAATTCTGGCATTATTTGCCTATGTTTTAAAATAGTTGATACCCAGCTGGAATTCGTTTAGGAGGAAATGCGTATACATTGCCAGGTCGTTTATTGATTTGATGGAAGGATAGGTTCTGTGTACACGGGCAGCACGGCTATTCAGTTCTTCACTTTGTATATGGAATAACTGAAACAAATTCTGTTATTCTTTTAAATCTTCTAATTACTGTCCAGATGCATTATCTTGGTCTATTCCTTTTTCTGTCTCTTGAATATTGCCATCATCAGTATTTACTTTCTTGTTGGTCTTTGTTGTAGGAGCAGATGATGATTCGTCTGCTATATCTATTTTTTGTTGTTCTACCAATTTTAATGCTATTAATATAATGGGCAAAATATTATTTAAGTCAGACTGATTCATATATTGGAATTGGCTCACTTGAAGAATCTTTTTTTGTAATGGACATCGTGAGTTAGTTTATCTTAGACCTTTAACCACGATCTAGGATAAAATACTGTAATCTAATAATAATAATAATAATATGTGTACTATGATCCCAGGTTAGTATGAAAAGTGTGCTCATGCCTGACATATCCATAACTACCATTATGGATACTGAGTTTCATTATCAGAATGTTACTCACTTTGATCCCATGTTTGACAATTTATGTGATTTAGCTTATAAGTTAATTTCAGATATCTTGTCTCAGCAAGATATTCTTCTATCAGTTAACAGCGGAAGTGGTATATCCGAGGCAAGAGTGGAGAACGGATTACCCTTTAGAATTAGAGAGAAATGGGCAACAATAGGTGATGAGGATAGATCATGGCACATTCATCTTAATATGGATGAAGTTGTGCAAGCTAGGTTTGTAAAAGAACCAAGATCAGATGCAAGACAAAGTTACAGTATTAGATTCTTTGATTCAAAAGGTAATTTGTCGATGCGTGCAAATTTCACCAAAATGTATGATAGTAATGGGAATTTGATAAAGGAAAAGGTTGCCAACTTTGATGAGATTTATGCCAAATATGGAAGTAAAGAATTACTTTCGCTAAAAGGCTAGCAGATAGAGAATAAACTGTTGACAGGATAAAACCTCATGATGATTATTGATAAAGAATATAATATATAAAAAAGCAAGGGATCAAAATATGTATGGTTAGTACATGCATTCCTCATTTTGAGGTAGTCTACATTTCTCAGGCATTTTTTAAAGCTAGGCATTCGAAAATCTAGGTTCTCCTAGACTGTCTTCTCTTCTTTGCGTTTTCTCGTTAGGATTGACATTAGGTTTGTATCGACTCTTGGCTAGAACAGATTTCCTTGTGCCGTCCCATCTCACATTCGGGAGTTTTGGCCATCAAAGTGTAGTGCCTTTCTGCACTTTAAATACTTACATACATCAGAGCAGAGCAGAGCAGAGCAGAGCAGCGAGAATATTCTATTTCTTGTTGCAGATTTCTGCTGTCTGATCTTCTTCAGCAGGTCTGTTGATTCTATACTTCATGTACAAATTTAGTTGAGTTTTTATAAACCTTTTTTTCGCATTATTATAAGTTATTTAATGAATGGATTTTTGTAAGACACAATTAGTTTCGATATTTCTGGTCTCATTAAGTGCTCTGCAGGTATCTCTGCGCGATTGATTAGCTCTCTCATCTTTGTACCGCTTAATTCATCTCTAAATTCTGGTCCGTGTGGACAATTTCTTTCATTTGAATAACTAATACATTTTTTGCAATAATAAAATGCTGGAAAGAATAATGGCTGGATTTCAAGATTAGGATAATGTTTAAAGATTTCCTGTGCTGCAAAAGGATGATAATAATCTCCAACTCCTGCATGATCTCTTCCAATAATGATATGGGAACATCCAAAATTCTTCCGCATA
>JAJNBK010000400.1 GCA_021155845.1 Nitrososphaeraceae archaeon | reverse complement strand
TATCCAAAGGTATTTGACAGTTCTTGGAATGCTGAAACCTGATTTTTCGTAGTTCTTCAACTTTGTTTCGAATTTCTTGTTCGCTTCTCAACACTCATCCAAGACCTGCATTTGATGAGTTCGACGACTACCTGTTGCTACCTGTCAATCCACAATTTTTGTCCAGGTAATCAGCTATATCGTCGAATGTCGCACCAGAATCATTCAACTCTATCAGTAATTCTTTACTTATACCGGCCCGTTGCAATGCGACTAAGGCAGCATATAATCTTCTTTCAGCATTTGTGATACATTTGCCATCCCAACCATAATAAGACATAATGAGACCCATAACACATCTTCCGCCAAGTCCGTCGGTATATCGCTTTCTAATCTGCTTAAAATGTTTTCCATACGTCCGTATTATTTGAGAAATGGATGCTTCTTGTTTTGACTCTTCACCAATAATACTAAAAGTGGGAACTGGGATTTGTCGCTCTATGTTCTTTGTTAATTCCTTTTTATATCTATTTAGAACCTCAGAAACAGGTGATTCTTGATTTAATAGTTGTTGTTGCTTAGCCATATATTGCCAATAAATAATCACAAACAAACTATTTAGAAGCTATGTGTATTGGGTTTCTACCGAAAGGGTGTTTGGTCGCCTTTTAGACGTTGTAAAGGAAACTATATTTCGGTGGAATGATGTAAGATTAACCTGAGAACCTTGGGGACCCTTCGAATAACCAATAGCGGTTCTAAAATAGATTCTTATTTTAGATATACAATATTCTTCTATTTAGCTTTTATTACTAGGAGCTATGGCATTGGGACTTGCACCTTTTGTAATAATTCCAGGATTAGACTTATTATCTGGTCCTACAGGGTGTGATGGAATTGTTAATCTTCAAATTTTAAATAACATGGGTGGTTTAAGTACTATATTAAGCCTGATTGGCTAAAAGACTTTATTGAATGAGATTTTGCCTATCAATTGTAGCCGATAACTTCTGAATAAGAAATTCTCGACTATCTCCTATTATTCTTTATGTTTTTTTGAAGGTGCCAATTTTCAAACGTTTCATGTGATGGATAGAATCCATTTACTAAATTCATTTGAGATAAATTAATAAAAATGTCATAATAAGGAAGCACCACCAAAACCATTGGACTTGCCATTATGGTATTCAAATAGTATGTTATTTATAATATATAATTTTTTAATTTCCAGACTTTATCACTTTATTTTTTCCTCTTCTTATTCATCAATAATCTTTATTCTCTTTAAAAGTGATGAGTTAGCAATAACAGAAATGGAACTAAATGCCATAGCCACAGCTGCCAATATGGGACTTAGCAATCCAACTGCAGCTACTGGAATTCCTGCTGCATTATATATTAAAGCCCAGAATAGATTTTGTTTTATCTTTTTCATGGTTATTCTACTTAATTTAATTGCTCTTCCTACGTCCCTGATGTCATCTTTTATCAAAATTATACCACCTGTCTCCTTTGCAATATCAGAACCACTACCAATAGCTATTCCTATATCTGCTTGAGCTAATGCAGGAGCATCATTTATTCCGTCACCAACCATTCCTACAACTTTTCCTTTTGACTGTAATTGCTTAACTATTTCAGCCTTTTCACCTGGCAATACATTAGCTATAACATTGCTAATGTCAACTTTTTGAGCAACTGCTCGAGAGGTCTTCTCGTTGTCTCCTGTTAACATAATTACTTCAATTCCCAATTCTTTTAATGCTTTAACTGCATCAGCTGATGATTCTTTTATAGTATCTGCAACGGCAACAAGACCTGCTATATCTTCTTCTACTGCCAATATCATTACCGTCTTTCCTTCTGATTCAAGTTTTGTCATTTTCTCTTCCAATACATCATTATCATCTTTGAGGGTACTATCAAAATCTAAATGACCAGTAAATTTTTTTATTAGTTTTCTATTACCGAATAAAATATGTTTATTATTGACAATTGCTTTGACACCCATTCCTGAGAGGGCTTCAAATTGTTTTAGATTTTGTATCATTGAAATATCTTTTTCGTTCTTCTGTGCATCGTCATTTTCTTCTTCTTCTTTTCCCTCTTCTTTTCTTTCTTCCTTTTGCCAATATTTTTTTTGTGATTGTTCATTTGAATGCTGCTGCTTTTGTTCTTGTTCTTGTTTTTTAAAAAACTAATGAAACAATATCTGTAACAGATGGTTCACCTTTTGTTATAGTTCCTGTTTTATCCAATACAACTGTATTTATTTTCTGTGAGAGTTCAAGGTATTCTGCACCTCTTATTAATATTCCTGCCTCGGCTCCTTTTCCAACTCCTACCATTAATGCCGCAGGTGTAGCAATTCCTAAGGCACAAGGACAAGCTATAATTAAAACTGCAATAAATGATAACAAACCCATGACAAAACTACCCATGACAAAATACCATACAAGAAATGCAGCTACAGATACAGATACTACTGTAGGTACAAATTTTGCAGATACGGTATCGACGAGCCTTTGTATCTTTCCAGTAGACGATTGGGCTTCCTCCACAATATGGACTATTTGAGAGAGTGCAGTCTCAACACCTATCTTTGTTGCTCTTATTTTCAAAAGACCTTGTTTATTTACAGTTGCACCAATAACTTCCTCGCCTTCTTTTTTATCTACTGGTATACTTTCACCTGTAATCATCTTCTGGTCAACTGCAGATATTCCTTCTATGACAATACCATCCGTCGGTATCTTCTCTCCTGGCTTTACAAGTAGAGTATCATTTACTATAACTTCGTTTGCTGGGATTTCTTTTACTTCTCCATTCCTAATTACTCTGGCGATTGTGGGTCTCAAATCTAATAGTTTTCTTACTGATGCTGAGCTTCTTTTCTTTATTGCCTCTTCCATGTATTTCCCTAAAAGAACAAAAGCAATGATTACAGCAGAGACTTCAAAGTATACGTCTCTTTCTTTGACAGGAAATAGTCCTGGAAAAAACAGAACAACAACACTGTAAATATAAGCAGCTAAAGTTCCTATAGATATTAAAAGGTCCATATTAGCGGTTTTTCTCTTTATTGCTTCATATGCACCTTTATAGAATGTCCAGCCACCTATGAATTGAACTGGTGTCACAATAATGAATAAAAGCAAACCCCATGTAAGATAAGGAAGATTTGGAATGGGTGCCCAAGTTACAGTAATTGCACCAAATGCTAATCCCAAATACACAATCCCTCGCAATATTGCAAGTATTAATGCACCAGAAGCTGCCACATACATCCTTTTCTTTAGCTTTGATAGCTCTTTTTCGGGATTAGCAAATGTATTTAAGCAATTTGAACTACAAAAGTAAAATTCTCTTCCTTCAATTTCTACGCTTATGGCTGTTTTTTCATCTACAACCATTCCGCATACAGGGTCTTTTGGCATTCTCTATATTATTATTATAATATTAGAGAAATATAAGAGCCAAGGTTTACAAATGTAAAGAAAGTTAAATTAATAATAGTAATAAACCTAAAAGTAAATTTGTATTTGTAAGTCTCTATTGCTAAGCGATGCATTTTAATTTTCGAGTATATAAAGAAAAAATTTTGTATAATGATAATAATATAACTAAAATAAAAATATGGAAAAAAAAGGTAACATACTAAAATTATCTTTATATATGATTATACTTATTCATTTAAAGTTATGAAATAGTA
>JAJNBK010000399.1 GCA_021155845.1 Nitrososphaeraceae archaeon | reverse complement strand
GATGATATTCCTTTTTACTTCCGAGGAGACGAGATCGCATCGAAGCTAAGGATAAATCCATATTCATTACAAACTGTTATAGAAAAATTATCAGCATCTGGCTATAGAGCTTCAAAAACAAGTTTCAATCCTTCGGCATTCAAAACGAATGCAAGGATAGACGAGATATTAGATGTTCTTCGAAAGTAGTATTTTATTGTAATATTACCTTTAGTGACTTAAATTTAAATCAGACAGGTACTCCCAAGATTACCTAGAAAGATAGGCAGAGCCAGGGATACATGGGTTATCTACATTATGATGAGTATCACTCTGGAAATAACAACGTGAATATATTCTGCGGTATGATTGATGAACGGGAAGAGCCTAGCAAATAATTGACGTTCTTTGTGATAAAAACACACAATATCGTTACTAGACATCGTATTGGAGGATAAAATATTTGTCCATTTGATTTTAATAAATCTATTTTGTAATCGATAATAGTGAGTATTCTCTCTCTAGTGAATAGTCAGAAATTTGGAGAAACTTTATTAATATTATCAAAATGTCCATTATATCTTGTGTCTGTCTGCCAATAATGGTACAAAAGAAACCTATTCTAGGACGTAGTTAATTATAAAAATAAATGAATTCTGAAAAAACATATACTTTAACAACCTCTTTTAAGAGTGTAATGTAATTGACCAAACTCGAAGTTAAGAATATCACAAAACGATTTAAAACAATACAAGGAACAGATACTATTTCCTTCAATGCAATAGAGAATATATGCCTCTCTATCGAGGAAGGCGAATTTGTTTGTTTTGTCGGCCCCTCTGGGTGTGGTAAATCAACTTTATTGAATATATTAGCAGGTTTGGATAAACCTACAGAAGGTGAGATAATATTAAATGGCCAACCAGTTAGCGAGACCGGGCCTGATAGGATTATGGTTTTTCAGGAAAATGCTTTATTTCCATGGCTTAAAGTGATTGATAATGTAGAATTTGGGTTGAAAATGGCGGGAATTCAAAAAGACAGAAGACATGCAATAGCGATTCATTATCTGGATATGATGCAATTGACTAAATTTGCAGAAGCTTTTACATATCAATTATCCGGTGGTATGAAGCAGAGAGTTGCAATAGCACGAGCTCTTGTTATGGACCCTGAGATCTTGCTAATGGATGAACCTTTTGCGGCATTGGATTCTCAAACTAGAGATTTGCTGCTAGTAGAATTGCAACTAATCTGGGCTAGAACAAGAAAAACAATTGCATTTGTAAGCCATAATATAGCGGAATCAGTGTGTCTAGGTGATAAGATTGTGGTATTTTCGAGCAGACCAGGTAGAGTAAAGAAAGAGATTAAGGTTGATTATAGAAGACCACGATTGAGTGAAGATAGCAATTTACATCAATATCAACGAAAAGTATTAGATGAGCTTAAATCAGAAATAATTGCAGCCCGAAAAATGGAAGATAAATTTTGACTTTTAGCTATCAAAAGATAATGATTTCTTACTCTTATCGTATGAGAATTAGATGTGGTTAAAATGCAAAGGAAACTATGAACTGAAAGAAAGAATAATTAACCATATATATAAAGGATTAATGACTTGATAAGCGAATTGCCATAATTCGTTCCTTGTTTCATCAAATTTAACATTCAGAATTTTCATTCATAGTGTAAAATAAATAGAATATATGTTGGTTGTATTTGATTACTTAATGAGAATTGTATTTAATCTGATATAAGAATATATAAATTTCCGGGAAGCTTTTATTGTACTTGTGAATAACAAAGAACAAACCAACATCTCATTCACCTCTTCGATGTCTATTTTTGCCCTATCTTTAGCATCTATAACTATTGCCATCAATAGTCCAGTAATTCATATTATACTAGCGCAGGAAGAAACAGAAGATTTTGTTGAGATGGAAATGGATAATGGCACGACAATATCAGTTGCAAATGGTTCAGGAATGATGTTAGATAACGATACGAATGTAATAACGATACGAATGTAATTGAAAACAGCACTTTGACAGTGATGGAGAACGGTACCATCCAGAGCAAGAATGCATCTGATCCTGATAAGAGCAACTGAATAACATCAAAGAATAATTGCAATAATCTATTACTTCAGTTGCTTCTTACATCAACATTTAGATGGTCTGTATATCTGATCAGCAAAATATCGTATATTGCAAAACTTTTTTGTCTATTGTTCATCTAATAGTCATTTTATTTTTGTTCTTTCTAGCCTGTCTCTTGTACATTTCATTGCAGTAGGCAAAAAGTGAGTTGAAAAAAGTTCTCAATAATGCATTAGGATTTCTATGATAATCATTTTGGGAAGAATTAAAAATGCACTAATCATGGACAATAAAAGACAACAAAAAATATTGGACTGAAATAATGAAGAATTACCAATATGATACTCGGTTTTTTTATGATTAGTTTAAATTAACTATCAACACCTTTATTTCTAAGTTCAACATCTTCTTTCTCCGATTTCATGTGCTCGTTAAGTGATTCAATCGTATCAAATGTTTGTCCGCATACTTTACATGAGAGAAATTCACTTGAAGGCATGTTGTTGTATTATATTGGATACAATGCCATTAAAATATATATATACTGTCAGGCAAAAAATGGTGCCTAGTTGGATTTATTTTCCTAACTTTGTAAGCAGCTCTATTCCCGCCCTAAAACTATTAGGGGAGGAAATAAGAACTTCATCTGCCATAGTACTTGCTTCCTTTATAAAATCAACAGGATTTTTTTCATATTCGTTCCAATCCAGTCCAATTATTTCTGCTGATCGCCGATTCTTATCAGAAGGCACCATGATACAAGCCACTACTTTAATTTTAAAGGATTTTGCGATATCGACTATCTCACCCAAGTCTGAAAGAGATGCTATTAACTGCGTTACCCAAGAATGTGGTTTAGCTTCAATTTTCTTTTCAAGTAACGATCTATTGTAGACTTTGCTCGGGACAGATAAATTCAAATGAATTGCTTTACCATACTTTTTGTCATTCAAGACAGATAATATTGACGTAGGTTTCAGTCCGGAACTTTTCTGCCCATCTGCTGGCTCGTCTCCCCTCAAAATAAGTAAGCTCTCGACTCCGATAAGAATAGCATCTGTGACAAATTGGCAAAGTGATATGTAATTCCTATCTCTTGTTCTAACGCTACAGCTCAATTTCAGTTTATTACCTACGTTTTTTATATAGCCAGCTGCAGTAACACTGGATACACGTGGTATACCAAGG
>JAJNBK010000037.1 GCA_021155845.1 Nitrososphaeraceae archaeon | reverse complement strand
AAGACAAGACAAATGAGGCATTATTATCAAAACCGATATTATATGTTCCAAAAATGATGTTCTTAACAAAAGGCAAAGGCTTACATAAAGATTATCTTACAAGCTTTGAATTAGCTTTGCGTGATGCAGAAATAGCTGATCTAAATCTGGTCTCTGTATCAAGTATAAAACCACCACAATGCAAAATAGTTTCTAGACAAGAAGACAGAAAATATCTAATGCCTGGACAAATTGTTTTTACTATTTTAGCTCGTTCCTCTACTAATGAACCAAACAGGCTTATTGCTGCGTCTATTGGTCTTGCTAGGCCTGCTGATGATGATTATACTCAACATGGTTATCTATCAGAGCATCATTCAAGTGGTGAAACGGCACAAAAGGCTGGGGATTATGCTGAAGATATGGCTATGGAAATGCTTGCGACAACACTGGGTTTACCAAATGATCCTACTCTTACTTGGGATCAAAGAGAAGAACAATGGAAGCTTTCAGGAAAAATTTACAAAACTCAGAATATTACACAATCAGCAGAAGGAAATAAAGACGGTCTATGGACAACTGTGATAAGCGCCGCTATTCTGATATTATAGAATTTAAATAGAAGTTCAATATCACGATAAATAGTAAGAGTCAGAAACAACAACAATATCATGAACTTATTCTATTTTGCTGTTGAAAATGATATCTCCTTCCCATTATAACTGGCTATAAATTCACCTACTATTGGATAGAAAAGTCTACTACAAAAGCTATAGCTTTTGTAGAGTAAATAGATAATATGCTAGAAAGACAAATTGTTAAAGCATTAGGTAAGAGTATAGACGATACAGAAAATCCACTATTGACGAAATATGTTATCAAGGGTTTGATTTCTATAACCTGGATAATTATATCTGTCAACGTTACCATATACAGGACTATCGTACTACCAGAGACTTATGAAAATAGTCATTACATAATTACAACTAAACTTTGGAGCTGCATCTAGAATGATGAATATTGAAAGTTTTGCACCAACTGCAGCTACTATGGGAGGTGGCTTCTTTGTAGGTCTTCTCATCGGTTATGCCATAAAGAAAGTAATTAAATTACTAGCTATAATAATTGGATTATTCTTGGGCATATTAGCATACCTACAATATCATCAGATAGCTAACATAAACTGGAATAAACATCAACAAGTCTCAGAAGGGGCGTTAACAACACTTGCAAATCTAACTATGCAGATTCCATTTATTAGCGGTGGTACTGTAAGTGATAAACCATGCAGCAGCAACAGCCTCATCATTAGCAATGACTAGCTTTGGTATTCCTCTTACAGGTAGTATGTCAGCAGGATTTACTATTGGATTTATCAAAGGATGAGATAAGAGATTAGATAGTCAATTGGACAGTTTTAGTGTATGCACTTAATATTGTCTATGTAGTTAGTCGTTAACATATTCATATGGTATATTCCATAGTTAACTTACACTGGAATACAAAATGGTTGTCAGAAAGTATATTATGATTCTTATTAATTTACTTAAAATGTAAATATACAATGTTCTCAGAAAGAAGAAAGAAAGATAATTTAGAGGCATTATAGAAGCCAAGCTGTCGTTTTACCATGAATATATATTACTAGCGATTGGGCCTGTCGCCGCCACCTTTCTTCTTGGACTTTGTCTTCTCTCCTTTCTTGGCCTCTGCATCATCAATTAGGTCGAGTACCTCTACTATCACTGTTGAAACTAACATCGTTGCAGCAATGATAGCTAATGCCATTACTAAGGTGTCATTATGTTTTATTACAAGCTTCATAGTACTATTCTCTCTCCTGCTTTTCAATTATGGCATCAATCTTTTTATCCAAATTAAGTATTTGACTGAGAAGTTTGTCCTGATTTTTTAGGAATTGCTCTATTGATTTCAAGATTTTATCATGATTTTCCTCCAGTCCATTGAGGTGTATGAGAGTCTCATCTTGTTTGACAGAGGTTTTCTTCTGCATATGAAATATCCACCAACTTATTACTGCACCAACTATCGCTCCTATAGCAACACCTAGATATGTACCTGATGCAGTTGTCATATCTATACAATCCTTATGTAATTCAGGCATGCATCCCCACCAAAGTGCAAGAATTTGAAGTAACATAAAATATATGATACTGGCTCATGGTATTATAATTTTTTCTTTAAATAGGTCAGAAGTCTTGGTTTGTTCTTAATTCTTCCATTTCCTTTTCTCCTGTTCCTTATCTAATTCTGTATCTTCATAATCAGGTTTCTTTTGAACCTTGTCAGTAAATCAATTCCACAAACACCTGCATAGTTCTCTTTAATTACCATCTAATATGACCATCACCATTAAATGATATTATATTAGAACATTATTGATGGTTAATAGATATCCCATAATATATTACTAGTATTTGCATTTGCTCTGATTTCAATCCATTCCGTGTCTCTATTTTGCCTCATACTGGCATAGGGATATTTATCAAAATCATAACGCAATGATTTATCCTTAAAAGTAGCAATCGGAATGGTGTTATAATATAGATTTAGCTGTTGTTGTTCGTTCTGTATATTATTATTCTTATCAGGTATAGAAGAGGCTTTGATTGTATTGTCTACTATGAGAATAACCTTTTCTGTTTCAACGGCTCTGGGTATATCATTTGCATTATCAACTTTTTCAAAATCTATATCTTGATCATATACATATCTTGGAATCCAGTATAATCCTCTAGTCCAATGGCGGCCAATCATCGTTGTGGTCATGACGTTATCATTGTTGTTATTATTGCTATTACCGTCATTGATCTTGTCCTCATTTACTAGATATTGAACAATAGAGGAATATAATGCAAAATAGTTGGAAGTAACATTTGTTGTTATTAACATGGTGGTATTTGCAATCCAAAAGCTCCTATTGCTATAATGACAACAAATGGTAAGATTTGTTGAATCTTTTTATAACTAATTCTACTTAATAGATATACTATCATCCTGGCAGCTGCAATGCAAAATGCAGGTAATAATGGAATCAAGTGAAAGAATGAAACAAAATCTATAATGAAGAGAAAGATAAGAAATGGAATGACCCATAACAAAAGCATGAAATCTCTTTTTATCTCTGCAAAGATAATCCCAGAAATGCCAAGTATCAATAGAACTGGCTCAATTTGAAACACATATTTTAACGAATTTAAGAGTGTAGTACCTACTGGAGAATCACTAGTAGTTTCTCTCTCTGTATACTATACTACATCATTTAGCCAGAGATTAAAATCGCCAAGCAATATAGCATAGACAGGCCAGATTAATGGTATTGAAATCACGGGAATAAGCCATAAACCCACAACCTTCCAATTCTTATCACTAGATGCATAAACAAGATATCCAACTAATGGAATCATTGTGAATATCGGAATCTTTGTAAGAATAGCCAATCCTAAAAAAATGCCTGAAAGTAAAATTAGGAGATTGTTTTTGTTGTTCTTTATATCGTGATTTATTTTTTGATCTTTTGTATATAGTGCAAATAATATTGATGAGAGAAGAAGAGGTAGAAGAAGGGATTCTAATAATATCTTTCTTAATAGCCAGGTTATTGGCATTACCGCAAAGAGAATAGATGCAATTAATGCAATAGTCCTATTATTATAGCGACGCTCTGCTATTTTATATACAAGAAAAGTATCAAATACGGCAAGTACTCCCATTATCACTCTTGGAACAAGATGAAGCATTTTAATAGAATTTATCATATCGCCATCAGTAGTAGTGGAAGCAGAAGAAAGATTCAACGACTCTGGATAACCATCTATCACCAAATTCTTTTATAACAATAATTATTTTGAGATAACCTATTCATGCATTAAGAGATATGAAATTATTGGCCATCGTATCCATCTTTCCATATGCGAAAAAAATATAATGACAGACAAATCTACGGCTTCTTAAAGATTCTTGTTTGGAGGATCCTTATCTCTTTTAAGATTACCTAATCCGAATCCAATGATGAAATATCTTGGACAAACCGTCGTTATCAACAAGATTATATTGAAGACATTAAAAAGAGTCAGTTATGCAACAATGGAGTATTTTTTCCATTAGTATCTTTAAGATATGCTTTTATCTAGGTGAGGGAATAATCTTTAAGTTGATAAAAAAGATAGGGAATAGATAATATTGAAATCTTCTTCACAAGACGACATCATTATTCCGAGCTGGCTACGTGCAGCACAAGTTACAGTTGGAATAGTCTGCGTATTATTGTCAACTACAATTTTCTTGTCACCTGGACTTGGCAGTTATACTCTTCTTTTCTTAATTGAAATTACTCTAATAATAATAGGATCAGAAAGGGTAGCTAGTGGCATATCGTCACGTGGTACAAAAAGATCATCTAGAGCAATCAGCATTGGATTAGGATTAGGAATAATAGGATTTGCAGTTTTAGGTTTCCTGACTCCAAAGCTGACCACTCAATGGCTGATTATTCTTCTAGGATTAGGCTTATTAGCTAATGGAATTCTAAGGATTATCGATGGATTAAGAAACATTGAATATGAAAGGTTTACTAGGCTGTTTCGCCTGGGTGCAGGTGCAGTGAGTATTGCTATATCAATACTAGTACTAGTTTATCCAAGATTTGGTTTTTACTTACTCATGGTAATTATTGCTGTTGCACTCGTGATAACCGGAATAGAACTGCTGATGGTAGGAATAAAAGGCAAGAGAATACATGCTCCTCATTTTAGATCTAAATTACCTTAAGAATAATCCTACTACAATAATAATAATTTATTTAATGCATGGATTTGCAGATGCTTAAATTATACAAGAGTTGGTCTTTTGTAATTATTTCTTATAATATAGCAATAAAAAAGAGGAGATATAATAAAAATAAAAATAAATATAAATATAATAACAACAAATAATGATAGCAGCAAACGTTAATTATTACAATTAAATGATATAGAGTTATAATGAACAGAAATAAGATTGGATATTCTGAAGGCAGCGATGCTGCTGGCGACATATCTAAAGATGGTAAATGGTTTCGTGATTCCCACGGAAGATATCTCTTGTTTCGTGGAGTAAACTTTGCTTCTCGCTCCAAATTACCTCCTTATCTTCCAATTGCTCCTATTGATATAAAGAACTTAAATCAACTTGACTTAGAAAAAGAAATTGAACTTGCTAGTTCGGAATTAGACCTTCTAAAACATCTCGGGTTCAATATTGTACGTTTATTGATATCTTGGAAAGCTATAGAGCCTCAGCCTAATCGAAACTTAAAGGAGGAGATATTACCTGAAGGCAGAGAATACCTCACAGCTGTTGGCCAAATAATAGATGAGTTATATTCTCGTGGTTTGTATGTAATTTTAGATTTTCATCAAGATATAGCTCATGAGATCTTTGGTGGAGACGGATTTCCTGATTGGGCTTTAGCAATAGACGATAAACATAAGCGTCCACTTATAGACGATAAGCATAAGCATCCAGCTATATCTAATCTCAAAGCCGAACTATGGCAAAGGGCATATCTCATTAATAATCTAGTAAGGCATACTCTTAGATCCTTTTGGAATAATGACTTAACAAACCATGAAGCTGGACTTAGAAATTATCCTGTTCGTACTCATCTAGAAAAAACTATCGGACAAACAGTAAAGTTTTTCAAATCCTTAAACAATGATCGTGGACATCCTGCTATACTGGGTATTGAACCCTTTAACGAGCCCCATCCCGTGGGAATACCTCCTCAAAAATTTGAATCAGAGTTTCTGTTTGAATACTATACCAATGTAGAATCTGAAATAAGGAGATTTGATAAGAACATATTTCTGTTCATTGAACCAAGAGTAGATTGGACCGTATCTTCCACTGACAGTGATAAATCTGGATCTAGACGTTCACTTTTCGATATAAAACGCATGTTCAATTTACGTTTCGTACATGATACTATGATTGAAGGTAAAGTAAGCAATATACAGCTGCATAGCTCTCTACCAAGCGATTCTGCCTCGCTTGAAACTATTAGACGTCGTGGGGTCTTATCATTTCATTATTATAATCTTGAGGCTACAGCTGGATCATTTTTAAAAGTACCTGAGAATTTGTACAGGATTAAGCGTGAGTTTCCAGACATATTTGCTCAATTAGTTGAAGCTGCGACTGAACGTGAACTTATCCCATTTCTGACCGAGTTCGGCGGGTTTCAAGAATCGCCAAATATAAGAGAATACATAAATCTACACTTTAATCAGATTGAAAAGTATCTGATCAATGCAACTTACTGGAACTACGATCTGTATCATACGGCAGAGGGAAAGGATAATTGGAATTTAGAGGACTATTCCATTCTTGGACCCAATAGAACGCATCGTAATTTGGATGTTATAGCACGTCCATATCCAATCCGAAGTTCAGCTGAACCAACATTACTTTTTTTTGATATTGAAAGTAAATATGCTGCAATAATTCTAAAGGGAACTACCGTAGATGCTCCAACTATAATATATGTACCTTATCATTTTCATTATTCGCCAGAATTCCGAGTATGGGCTACTAGTAAAGAAATAGAATGGGATAAGGAAAACCAACTACTATACTGGTACCTTTCAAAAGATCAATCATTAAATCAAATGATACTTGCTAAAGAACAAGAACAAAAGATAGATAGCGCTATCTTGCCTGAAAGATGTAAAAGCCTATTAGAAAGGACGACATTTATGAATAGCTTCGCATAAATAAAAAAAATTGAGTAGCTTAACAGCTAGAAACACATGAAATTATATTGCATCTATCTATCTATTAGAAATGCAAGAGCTAATAGTTACTAAAATAAAAGGACTTTATTCTTTTCCCAATTCTATAGTAGTAAGGTGTCATATGTACATTATGAATAACCGATTATAATATTCATACCCACTATAAATGACATTAAATGAAAACCTGTAATAACTTAACAATATATGTGTTTTTTCTATATATGTAACTAAGAGTCATGAACCACAGACTAGCTGCATATAATTATACTGAGATAATTGCGTATGTATTATCTCAGTAGCCTGCTGTATAGGAGGCAAATAATATGTATTGTACATAGAATAGGAGAGTATTAAGAAATAAATAAAGAAATAATGAATTTTTTTATCTCTCTGGTTATTTCACGATATCGACCAAATTATAGAAATTAAACTGCTAAAAATTTACTGTTGTATCTTTTCATTATTGCAGCGCTGGTGTTATCTTTCCTCCAATTTCTCCTAGTAGATTATCCGAAGTCCGTACGATAAGATATATGTTTCCATCAATAAGCATTTTCAGAAAATCAGACATCTGCTTACCTGCAAGCGGGCCAGTGAAGTCTGCAGATGTAAAGTTACCCATTGCAGTTCCGTTACCCTCTGCAATCAAACCTTGTGTTGGGGCGTAATGTATCAAGACCAAATCAGTAACACGACCACCAGTAGAAGACCCTAGAACTACTCCGGAAATGTTCTCTAGATTAGTTCCGTTGATAGTATAAGACATAGTTTTTCCATCACCTAAAAGATTAAAAGTAGCTCTTCCTGATGCATCTGTATTTACCTGCATTAGAGGCAAACCATTCCCTGTCAGATCCGCGTAAAGACGTTCTTGTTGCTGTTGTTCCCATTGCTGATACAGATATTATAGTAAGAAGAGTAATTAACAAAAGTGCTCTCTTATTGTCCATTCAAATAAACATCACAGCCTTATATATAAAAGTATTTTCTATGTTATGATATTTTCTGCGTGGTACAAGATATTTTCTTTCAAAAAAATATTGATGATGTCAGATATTGCAAAAAAAGAGAGAATAACAAAATTAGTAATGATTGAAGATCAAAGTCACCCTAAGTATGTCCAGATGTCAGCGAGTCATTTTCTAATTTATATTCTAAGGAGTGTCTCTAATATCTTGAAGTTTCTGAACCAGCTTTGTGAGGTTAGAACCTGCTTCTTGTTTAAGCTGAGCAACGTTTGTTGTGTTTATTCCAAGCTCCTGAGATACTTGTGTAAACCTATCAGATAATTGCTTAAATGCATCTGAATCCACCAACATACTTATCCTACTTGAAAGGTTTCCATCCTGTGGTAACGTGATATTCACACCAGATTCTCCAACTACTTGACGAAGTCTATCAGCCAATGCGCTGAGTTTTTGCTGGTTCTCCGGTGATAATGCTGAAGTTCTATTCCCCAATTGAGATTGAGCATAAGCAACCATGCCTGTGGTAGGAGATAAGAAGAGAGCTAGAGCCGAAAGTAAACCTACTCCCATTAATATGAGCTTCATTTCCTTTTTCATATATATTTTCATTTCATATAACTAGGCCAACTATAAATATGTTTACTTAAATGGGCGTAGCTCGCGTCAAGTTATGCACAATAACCAGCTATTTGCCTAGCTTAATTATTAGAGTAGGCCTAGGAAATTAAAAGAAACGGATTGATTTGTAACTTATAATAATTTTGCAGTATTGTCGATCTGGATGAATATTTTTCATCTATACTAAAGCAGTCTTTATGAAGATGATATTCTGCTTTTATTTTGCGTTACTAGTAATGGGTAATGTCATTAGAATAAATGTGCCATTAGATAATTAGTAGACTTTATATATAACAAGGAAGTGTATCCAAAACATGAAATTTAGCATTATTGCCGTCTTGATAACGTCAGTTATAGGAGTGGCTCTGATTTCGCTGCCTTTTGAAAATGCACAAGCTACTAGCACAACAGAACAAACACAAACCGGAGTAGTGGTGGGATATGGAGGACAACCTTTTGGGCTTGTTGATATTTCAACAAATGGACGCACGACAGAGGTGAGTATTGCAACAGATTTTCTACCACCTCCTGGCA
>JAJNBK010000036.1 GCA_021155845.1 Nitrososphaeraceae archaeon | reverse complement strand
CGTATACCATAGTTTTCTATTGTAGCAACGATATAAAAATATCTATACATTAGAATTACTACTGTTAACATATTATTGTTTTTCTATGAAACAATGAATTACAAAACAAAAACTTTGAAGATGTAGATTATTTACACTGTTATGAAATCCTTGACTTGAAATGTATTTAAAAGTCAATCCTTGTAGTCTTCTGACTTGTTCAACTTATTTTGTTCCAGTATGAAGTATTCAGAGTATTGACTATGGTTTGTTTTATAAAAAGATTAATATTTTCTCTAAAGAAACATTTTTGTCTCATTTATTTTATTTTTGCAATACATTGAGGACATACTATAAGAAAATTATAGACATCCTCATTTGTGCTATCTATAAGACACACGAGTTTACCGCAGGTATTACAATGTACTTCTGTCCAGCCTATATATTTGTCAGACACTATTGTGTTATAATATTGTGGATGTCATCGTGGATATTATTATCAGATTTGGCTTTACAATCTGGATTATGTAGTTTTATATCATGATAACAATTTTTACACTCTGATTCTACGTCAGTTTCACTCAGCATTATTATGATCTATATTAAGTAAAATTGAGTATTTAAATAGTGGAATAGAGTAGATTTTAACGTAATAGTTACGCATTTGTTTATTTCTTTTTAATGTTCTTTAAAAGTTAGGTATAATAACATATTGATTAAATTTTCTTTCTTTAAAAGCTTCAATTGTTTCTAGCCTCCATGTTTCCTTTCCATGACATTTAGGACATTATACTCAAATAACAGTTGCCTGAAAATGATATTTTATTGTAGTGGTAGTAACATCATCAATATTTGTTTGATTCATTACCATTAAGTGATTATTACTACCTTCTTCTTCTCCTGTTGACTCATTATTTTTATTCAAAGATAGAGTTTGACAAGTGCTATTATAAGATATGAATTGAAGCAGCATCCCAAAAAACAATACAACAACCAAACAAAGGTTATTTGCTTGTAGGGTAAGCATGGTAAGCATGGTATGGTGCAAAGTTTCTGGATTCATTAGGTAATTGTGAATATGTCTGAGCTCATCTCCCTCAAGTCAAAATGAAATCAAGAGGCTCTCCGAGCGAAAAGCAAATGCGAATTCTATATCTAGACGTGTTTAAGAAGTCTGAGAACATACGCCATCCATGCATACTACAACTCATCTTCTTTAATACTATGTGAGAGGACAAATAATAATACATGAGAGCAGCTATTTTCGAAAGACAAGGTCTAGAGTACTTAAACATAAAAGAAGATGTAGAACAACCAACTATAACAGATCATGATGTATTAATAAAAATAAAGGCTGCAGGTGTGAATCCTATCGATTATTTTACAGTATCTAATGCAGTGGGAATTAAACCATTACCACATATTCCTGGAGCAGAAGTGACTGGAATAATAGAAAAGGTAGGAAAACATGTAACAGCTTTAAGGGAAGGTGACAAAGTGGTTCTCTATAACAGAACATTTGATGGGACATGTGATATGTGCCTTAATGGATATGAAATGTTATGCAGAAATGGTGGAATAATGGGTGTGAATACTAATGGTGGTTTTGCAGATTATATTGCCGCTTCAGAAAAAAATGTCTTTAAAATACCTAATTATGTACAATGGGATGTAGCAGCAAGTCTTGCTACAACTACTATAACACCGTATCATGCACTAAAAGAAGCGTCACTAAAATTAAATGAATTTTTGGTAATTTTTGGTGCCTCGGGAAATACAGGTACAATGGCAACCCAATTTGGAAAGAAAATGGGAGCAAAGGTTATCGCAATTTCTAAGGATAACTGGATAAAAAATGATTTTGGAGCAGATTATATTATTAGTGATTACGATAAAGTAGTCGAGCAAGTGAAAGATATTACTCAAGGAAAAATGGCAGATGTTGTTTTAAATTCTCTTGGTGTAAGTACATGGGAGAATAGCTTTTTGTGTGTTGGTGTTAATGGTAGGTGGGTAGCATTTGGAGGTCTAACTGGTGCAGATGTGAAATTAAATGTTCAATCCTTATATTCTAAGCAAATAAAGCTAATAGGCTCTACTGGTGGCACAAGAAAAGATTTCAGAGAGATTATCGATATGTCCAAAGAACTCAAAGTCAGAGTTTGGAAGAGATTCAAACTTGAAAATGCAAGAGAAGCTTTACAAGCATTATTTGCAAAAGAAAGAGATGGCAGAATTCTATTAGATATCAATAGTGACATATAGTCATTGAATAAAAGTAATGTAGCATATTGTGTAATCAATAAGCAAAATTATGATATCAAAAACGATAATGAAGATAGAACGTTGCCAAGAACTAATAATGATAGAAAATTAGTCAAAATCATGTCCAAAAAAATTGTATGGTATCTTACCAGACCTGTAGTATTATATTCGTTAAGAAGACATCTTGTAATACTATTGTGTTGTGTATAGGTGTTGAGATAAACAATTACAAATCTGGAAGGTAACTTATCCAGTTTGAGTTATTAACTTCTCTCCCCCTATTTTAATAATGAGTGGTGAAAGCCAAGGTGGCGAGCATGCCTCAAAAGAAGTTACTGTAGTTGTTAATAGGAAGATAAAACCTGGTTGTGAGAAGGATTATGATGACTGGCTTAGACGCTTTTTGATGTTAGGGAGGAAAGTACCTGGGTACCTAGGAACAACAACAATTATGGAAGGAAGCACCGATTCAGCAGCCATAAGACATATAATTCACAGATTTAGAGACAAGACCTCTCTTGATGCATGGGAAAATTCAGAAGAATTGCACAAGCTAATAGAAGAAGTAAACAATTACTCTACTCCATATTTACAGAAAGCTACTGGTATGGAGACATGGTTTACTCTACCAGACTCGAAAGCTATAGTTGCTCCTCCTAAATGGAAAATGGCAATAGTTGCATTCATTGGAGCATACTGCATCAGCTCGCTGGCACAATATATTCTCAGTTTTTTCTTAGGACAAAATCCATTGCTTTTTAATTTGTTTATGAATATAATATTAGTGATCGGTCTTACCTATTTAGCAATGCCTCTGTTGAGTATATTGATGCGACGATGGTTATACCCAAAAAATGTATGACATATGCTACTTTTTAAGCTTAAATCTTGTAGATGAAGGAATTCTATAGTAAAAGTTGTGATCTAATCAATCATCTTATAAAATACTGAGAAAGACAACAAGGCTACACTGCAAAATACTTCTGAACATTGTCTAAGCATATTCTGTCTGTCAAGATTGGTCTTTTGACCTATTTATTGACTATTTCATGATCATTATCTTCATTATAATAGACACCTTGGCCCTATTTGTTTTATAATATAGTTCACATGTAGTAGTTAATGATAACTGAGATATTAACCAAGAGACCCGAAACTCGGGAGAGGCTCTGAAGGAGCAGATAGAAACAAATGCAATCAATGAAAACCAAAATAGAACCATCGTATCCTGCACCGACCCATCTTGCTACAAAGACTGATCTTTCTCCTCATGACTTTCAAAATTTATAGTTTCGAAATTCACTAATACTATTCTTCCGCTGATGCTACTGCTATATTGTCAAATACAACTGCATTAAGATAAAACGGAATGTCCTCACTATACAAGTCTGCTATATCAATATCTACGGTTAATAGTTGCTTTTGGAAATCCAAGTGTCATATTGAAATACCCTCATCCTCTCCTTGGTTAATCGACCGATCTACTATCTCTTGATATTCTTCTGACTCTGTTATAGATTTTGTTAAACCTGTTCCTTCTTAGTAGTAACAGTAGTAGTTCTTCTTCTTCCCCTCCTTGTTTGATTCACTTCTTCCCTGCTGATATTGCTGTTTTTGTTGTTGCTTCTAGAGTTTAGAGTTGTATATTCTCTTTTGAGCGTTAGTATCTTCGCTAACACCCAATGTAGGGTTTCTATCTCTTTTGACAGGCTACCTGTATATACTTCACTATGAGACTCATGAATCTCTCCTTTCTTTTGCATGATTCTATTATGCAGTATGTCCTGGAGTGCTTTTAATGCTGATTGTTCTTCTTTTGATAATGCTGCTGCAGTTGTAGCAGTAGATGACTCATTCATATTATATTTAAGCTCGACATATCGATATAGATAATAAGAATTAGAACACCAGGAAGAGACTGGGAGAGGGAGGAAGAGATATCTTTATCTCTCTTTTTTAATTAATCAGTCAATTAATCAATCACTTGTGGCATCGGCATGAACACCGCAATTTGTACTGGGTTGTCTCAAACCCTTCATTTCTTGGAACCCCAGACCTGCCAAACCCTAGATAGATAAAACCAGGGCAGTTGTCATATGTATTATATTTAGAAGATGATGAAATACATGAAGGCAAATAACCTAACTGTTCATCCATATTATCTGGGGAAAATTTTGTTATCATTTGTGATAGGATTACCTTCATACGTTTGTTGTAAAAAATGTTAATAATTAGCGTAAAGATATCAACAAAAAATCGATTTAATAGCCATACATACGCTTGAAGCGACTAGCTCTATTCTCCTGCCAGAGCGTCTTGCATTCACTAACCAGCCATTCAAACAAAAGTTGACTTGTTGCATACTTGACCTCAGGGTGTTTGAATAATTCTACATCGGTCTTCGAAAGCTTTCTGCCGTTCATCGCTTCAATGGCTAATTTGACGATAGGATTGTTAACTGCATGGAGGTCAAGTTTAGGCATAGACATCTACTTCATCTAGCTATAATGAAAGTGTGTTTTTATCCTTTGGCTCGATGCCTAGCAGAGATCTAGTTTCTTACTTTGAACTTGAAGAGCAACTATTTGAATAACTCTTGTCGTGAAAAAGCATGGTTGAAGTTGGTATAGCCGAATATTTCGGCATAGGAGAAGCACTTGGCATAATTGGTACAATGTTCGTAGTCTTGTACTTCTCAAGGAAACAAATGCAGCCCTATCCGTAGATATAGAAACAAAGATTCTCAATGATTTGAATGAAAATATACATGGACTTACCCAAATGATGGTTGAGCAACCAGAACTGGTTAAAGTAATAAGCAATATTCCAGCAAATTATTCTTCACCAGATGTAACATTTGCTTATCATATTCTATACACATTTGCACATGTTTTCCATATGCGGCAAAGAGGAGTTGTAAGTGATAATGAATGGGATGGATGGTCATGGTGGGTTAAAAGCGCTTTTGAACAAGGCACAATAGCAGAAATATGGAGAACTATAGATACAGAGAAATGGTTTGATCCTGCCTTTCAGGAATTCATTAATATGGAATTAACTCATGTGGGTAAAAAATAATTTAAAATATTTAAAAAATTAATTACAACGTCACAATAATAATAATCGAGCAAACAAGCTTTTTTTTCTTTTCCTTTTTTGTCATACCTTAAACGCAACGATCATATTTTTATTGCTTATCAAGTTATTAGAACCTCCCTATATAGCATATATCATAATAGTAATTAAAAGGCAAAATGTTCAGATTAAAAGTACAGAGAAGTTAAGGATATATGATTTAGATAACTTTTCAAAAACACTATTGGTCTATTGTATTTGTATCTGATCTAAGACCCATTGCAATGTTTCTATTTCTCTCTATCATACTTTGTCTGTTGTGTTCGCTCTTCTGTTCTGAGTCTTGTGCATTTCTCATTTCTTCTGTGCGATTCCATTATATGTGATGTCTTCAAGTGTTTTTAATAATGGTGTGCTTTTTAATGCTTTGACGACAATTATGATCTTTTTCTAAACTCAATTCAACTAAAGAAAGGTATGAATTATTTTAACATTTCTACTACATACAAATATTGCTGTTATTCTCTATTTTTTGGGTGTATTAATTCAGATTTATCTTTATCTTCTTTAGGCCCATGATAATACTCAGGGTATGTATGCCTCTTCATTTATCTTATCTACAGATTCTCCTGTAGGCAATGGAGCATTTTTGTCGACATGGAATTTGAATATCTCTGGAAAATCCATATCTAAAATTACATTTCTACCCGCTGCAATGATGTGAGATTTTGGGATGTCAAACCTATAATTGGACTGACCGAATACTACTATTTTGTCATCTGTTTCTTTCATTACATGACCTACATCGTCTTCGTTCTTGGCTCTAACTCCTTTATTAAATAGAGATTTGGGATACTCTTTTTCATATGCTCCAAGGTCTATATGACTTGCAGCCGAGCTCCAAGGGTCTTGACGACTTGTTGGAAGTGGCTCTTTACGACTGACTTTGTATTTTCTGACTATATCATATACTTTGAGACCAATCAGAACATTAGCACCGACTTGCTGGACTTCAGAAATTGGTATGTCAAATCTCTCGTCTCCTCCTCCAAATACTATAATCTTGTCAGGAGTTTCTCTTACAACATGTCCTATATCAGGAGAATCAAGAGCTTTTACACCTTTATTGAAATACTTGCCTGACGTCATTATATAT
>JAJNBK010000398.1 GCA_021155845.1 Nitrososphaeraceae archaeon | reverse complement strand
AAATTTTGTTGCTCCAATAGATTTTGTTTTATTTAGAAATGGATTAGATAGGCTTATCATATCTTTAATGCAAGCGTCTATTGCCATTATAATCATAATAATATTAGTGTGGGGACTTAATAAAATGAAGGAAATTTATATGCAAAAAAAATTGCAATTGTAAAAAAGTTCCTATGAATTATACATCATAATGCTTTTAATTTTGCAGTAGCTCTGCATATAACATTAAATAATAATATATTGAAATGACACTCTATAGTTTACCAATTTAGTAAATAGAGGAGATAATAATTGCTAGTACTGATCATTTCTCAGAGGATATAATGGACAATCATAATATCGAGCTTAGACTCTACTATGATGATGATAAGAGCAATTAATATACTATAGTAGCAAAATACTAATAACAATAATCGAGTAGCCTATAATGTTATGACCAAAAAATTATCCTCAGTTTTTTTATTTCAATCCTCTGGTAATCCTGATGATAATTAATGTATTTGACAAGATCAAAAATGTATATCTCGACTAAAAGCGGGTTTGCATTTTCAATCATCAAAAGATGATGTGCATTAAAGAACTTAAAAGCACATTTCTTTTGAGTCAATAGCATAATTATATTACCTAATAATGTAGACACCCACTAGAGAATAACCATCATAGAAGATAGTAATAATATGTGACAATATTATTAATAATACAACTATTAGTGATTTGATACAATCACAGCAATAATAATTCTTACCAATCTTGTTCTATCAAACATTTGCGGTCTCATGGATAATGATATTAGCAAGGATTGTTGGCAGGTGGGACACAGTATATATAATAATAAACAAAATTTCAAGATTTGGCATTAGTTCACTACATATAAAATCATATGATGTTGTTTGTTTAGAGAAGCAGATATTTTAAGAAAGGCTGATATCTATGTTATGATATCATTAACGTTGAAAGTAGCCTGAAAATAAATTGTGTGGTTGTGATAAATAATAAAAATAAAAAATAAAATCTTTTTTGATAATAAACGCAGATAAGTACATGTCCTCAATGGTAATGATGAATTTGCTAAAGACCATAGAAAGATCATGTTTTGTTTGCTATCTATTACCTATTCTAACAAATAAGCTAAAGTAAAAAACTTAAAACGATCTATGTCATCATTTTCCATTTTAGAATATTTTTACCTCTATTTTTATAGTGTATTGTTTGAAATAATAAGTAATTATAGAAAACAGGAAATGACTGTCATGTTTTAGATGATTTTAATTAATCTTTATCAGCTGTACAAATAGTGCAATTGATGATCTTATTCTTTGAAGAATACTCAAGCTCATAGTGACTACAGCGTATTTGATATTCGCGTTTTAGATTTTCCATCTCTCGAAGATCATCAATATGTCTGACAGGATTCTCTGTCAATATAATACATGTATCTAAAGAATTTTACTTGCTTATCAATCTTTAAATTATGGAATAATAGGAGTTGTATCTCGACGTAATATTAGACAAACCATTATTTCTCCAATTATTTTAGTCTCTGTTAATGACTAGTTGGCTGATGCTACTTATGATTGATTTCTTCATACAGAATTTGTTAAAAGTGTTGTATTGACATGTGTAAGAAAAACATTACCTACGTGGAATTTAGCCGACCACTATTAAGATTGATCTTTTATCTTTGTGTCTTCGGTCTCTTTACATTGTTTTATCATTCTTATAAATTCTTGTTATTTCTATTATATTATTTACGAAACAACCATGTTTTTATTACTATTGTTGATAGCCTAAATAGATATATGTATAGAGCTGCAAGATTTTATAGAGTTGGTGCTCCTCTGGGAATTGAGGAAATGCCTGTACCTCAGATAAATGATAACGAAGCTTTAATCACAGTCCGCGCTACTGCTATGTGTCATAGCGATGTTCATGTTACTACAGGATACTTCCTGTGCAGGGTCCCGTTACGCTTGGACATGAAATCGCAGGCGATATAGAAGAAGTTGGTGAAAATGTAAAAATATCAAAAAAGGTGATAGAGGAGTTGTGTACATTATTTAAATCCATGCGGCGAGTGTCATTTATGCCTTACAGGAAAATCAAGTGTTTGCAAAAATATCTATTCTAGCCCCATATGTATGGATTCTCTGCAGATGGAGGCTATGCTAATACATCAAGGTAGATGCTAAAAGAATAGTGCCGCTTCCTTCGAAGGTGCCTTATGAATTTGGAGCTAGCCTAGGTTGTGCAGGCATTACAGCTATTCATGCGGTAAATTCTATTGGCAAAGTTAGTCTTGGTGATAGGGTTGCAGTATAAGGTACAGGCGCGGAGTAGGAATGTATGTATTACAGCTTGCAAAGTTAAGTGGTGCAGAAATGACAATTGCCATCGGCAGGACCGAAGACAAACTACGGATGGCACAGGAGAACTTTGGAGGAGATGAGATAATAAATATTTCAACTGAAAAATTGCGTGATGGTATAAAATGAATAACGTCTGGCAAAGGTGTTGATATCGTATTTGATTGTGTAGTAAATAATGATACTATTGACAGCTCTTTAAAGATACTGGCTGATTCTGGCAAACTTGTGATAGTCGGAGTAAATAAAGATCCAGTATATTTTAATCCTATAACATTGACAATGAAAGAAGCATCAATTGCAGGTTCATTTGTAGGAACTAAATATGAATTACAAATACCGGTGGATCTAGCAATGGTTGGAAAATTGAAAGGAGTTGTAAATACCAAATACAGGTTAGATCAAGTGAATGAAGCTTTAACAGCATTAAAGGAAGGAAAGATCATT
>JAJNBK010000035.1 GCA_021155845.1 Nitrososphaeraceae archaeon | reverse complement strand
TAAAAAGATAAACAGATAAAAAATAAGGCTATCCTCCCAATAGGTCTCCGACCATTCCACCTAGACCTCCGCCGCCCTTTTTACGCTGTTGACTTCCACCTGATTCACCTCCGCCTAGAAAACCTCCCAATAGAGATTGCAGTCCTTGGGGATCGTTTCTAGATTGTTCGTTTAATACATCTACTCCTTGTTGTGTATATTGTCTAGCAGTCTCAGGATCTTGTATTCCTGCTTTTTGTTGTACGTTTCTGACTAACTCATGGTCACGATTCAAACCGCCTAGTCCAGACAGCATTGACTGTATGCCTCCGGAATTACCGCCGCCCCCACAAGAAAGCATATTACCTAACCCTTGTCCCATCATCTTTTGTGCCATAAATCCAATGATAGCACTCATTATAGCACTACCCATAGACTGTTGAACTCCGCTTCTTTGCGAAAACATGCCTGCGAGATTGTCGATATTCATGCCATATGTTATGAAAAATATTATTTATTAATTACAAGCATCATTTCTTTCGTAATTGAACAATTTATTGAAAGAGAAAGAGAACATAGAGTATGACCGCTCCTTTCCATATTTCTTCTTCAATTCCTTGTTGTTGAATATTATAAGAATTAGATGAAACTGTTTTTAATGAATATGTCTAAGATAAGGTTGCAGTTCATGAAGATAGGAGACTATTTGAGGAGATTAATGGCGAAAAAGGGAAAATTACACACTTATGTTGATAGACCATATGAAAGAAGTAAATGTGACATTTGCGGCCAGATATGTTATAATAGAGAGGACTTACAACTTCATTTAAAATATAATCATCCTGATGTACAATCTGCACCAGCAAGTCGGTAGAACATAACTCTAATACTATGATGTTACTTCGGAAACTTGAATATATATATTGTATTTCATGAATTTTTATTCGCTGACGTATATCATATTAATATCTTGATGTATAAAATATGATTATGGGCAAACTCATGGATAAGGTCAAAGGAACAGTGACTGGTGCTAAAGACAAAGTAAAAGATGTTGGGGAAACAACAAAAGACAAGGTGGCTGGCAGTACTAGTTCTGAAAATAGTGGAATCTATGAACAAGGTGCTGCTGGAACCGAGACTGCCATTAAGGATGACCCATTAACATCATATAGAGAAAACGAACCTATGACGCCTGCAAAAATAAAGGAACATGAACCCACAGCAGTAAAAAGAGAAATGAGTGAAAAGATAACGGAACCAGGAAAAACAGGGACCAATCCACAAGAAGCAGCGGAAATAGCAAGAAAGAAAGGTATGGCTAAAGGTACAGCTGGTGCAGGAGAAACAGGCAGTAAATACGAACAAGGAGCTGCTGGATCAAACAAGTAATATCATTTTCTTTAGTTAGATGCAGCATATTTTATTTTTATTTAATGCATTTTATGTGCTTGCGTTCAATCAGCGCTTCGACTTCGCGATCCTTACCTATATTCTGCCCTAATAATTGATGACAGTCATAAATGAGTAATAACACCGATTCAGTGAGAACTTCTGATAATAATGCACGATGGTAGTTTTTGCTAGCTACTTGCCTCCATTGTTAAAATATTCTATTTTCTATGATGTTATAGTAATAGAGGATAGACGTATGTGATAAGCCTGGCTCCAAGGAGATTTCTCTCCTAGCCAATTTTCATACAGATCCTTTGGATAATTCGCTTTAATCATTGTTGATTTTGCAGTCAATACGAAGTTTCCATCAACTAGATCTATGCTATTTTTTGAATGTCTCTTGTTAATCCTCAGAGGATAATTAACTCCTAGATATAGAAGAGTGCCATTTTGCTTAAAAGAAGGTTTTGCGACTTCTGGTATTGTTTCTCTGTATTCCTTCTGTTTCTTCGATATCCAACTTGCCTTATTTAATACAAGCCTTCTGAATTTCCGACCTGTCTTTATTTCATGGTGCTCTCACAGTAATCGTATTAGCACTGTTAGCGTTTGAAAGCATGTAGATTCAGGAAACAAATCTAGCCTGATATCTCTATGAAGCTCTGCATAATCAGTGAAACGATTGTTCCATTTTCCGGCGTTCCAGCATTCTCCTAATCTAATAGAGTATGATTAGCTATAGTTAGAATAAAAAATGAGGTTGTCATCATCTTCCAAACGAAATAGAAAAAGAATGAGTAAATGTAATGAGACAGGAGAGAGGATTCAGGTTATTGCTAATATTCTAAATTACTGCCTGTTGTATAGAGAAAGAACCTCTGTAATAGAAAATATAGGTGTTGATCCAGAACAGGTTAACTATTGTCTTGGGTATTTATTTCGAAGAGGATTTATACAAATTGGTGTCTCTTCGCAGGGGATTCTAATCTACAAAACAAGGGAAAAGGGAAGGAGTCTTTTAGAGATGTATTATACTATCATGCAAGAATGTCTCCAATACCATAAAAATATGGTAAAAGAGATTAGAGAGAATTATGTAAGCAGTTTCGAACAAGAACCAAATATTCTCAAATTACCTGCGCTGGAGGTATTCTAAGGCACCAATGATCTCGTTAAATTTGCACATCTCAGGTAGACTCTATTCAGAGTCTACATCCTGAACTTACTTATGTAAAATTTATAGTCTTCGTCCGTGATACTGATAGCATAGAACTTGGGCAATATATGAAAAATTGCATTGGAACGCGGTCATCAAGAGAAGGTATTGAAGTAACAAGCACCATACATCGCAGACCTTTCTTGACTGGTTATTTATGCTCAGTTGTATTAATTATAGTAATAATAATTATCTTTATTTCATTGACAGCTATTAATGCAATAGGACAAATAGCTCAAAAAGAAAACCAATCTACACAATCACATACGATAAATTCGCTTGTTATTACCCTTATGCCTGACGGACAATCAAAAGTGCAATATGATATCTCAGTCGACCCACGAAAGCAAGAGACAAGTGTCAGTTTATTTGGCCAAACAAGAAATCTAACTGCACATGACATTTCAGGTAATAACTCCATTGAAACCAGCCTAACAGAAAACCCAGATACTGTAACCTTAGCTACTGTAGGAGTTACAAATGTAAAAATTCAATACAATACGCCTGATCTGACTCAAAAAAATGGAAGGACTTGGAGCTTTTCTTTAAATTCACCTGTACGATTTTCAGTAGTTCTTCCTCCAAACTCTGTTATTACTGACTGGGGTAAACAAAATCCAATACTAATCCAACGATCCGGAGAACAGAATTTGATTACTTTTGATGCCGGAGATGTACAATTAAGATACGTGACAGAATTTCCAAGTAGCAGTAATCGAGCTGATATAGTCATAAATTCTGTAGAAACTACAATTAAAGACCTTAAACAAAGATATCCTAGAATCGTGTTAACTGATTCAGAGAGATTATTACAAAATGCAATTTCGGCGAAAAATAATGAAAAATCTGGAGAGGCAGAATTGTTCGCAACAAGAGCAAATGATCTTTCACTTGAGACAGTTAAAAAATATACGACTGCCCAAATTATTATCGGACAAGCCAATGTAGAACTGAATAAAACTTTAGAGCAGAATGATAGAGATAATTCACCTTCTTTGATATTGCTATCGCAAGCAAGAGAATTGTTTTTAAAGGGTGATTATGCTAGAGCAATACAGTTTGCACAAAAGGCAGCATCGCAGCCTTTGTCAGTTCCCAATTACTCTTCTATCCCTTATACTTGGCAAACAATGCTATTTTCGTTTATTGTTCCTATCGTCATCGTTATATCGGTTACAGGTATTGGGCTTGTCTTTATCATTATGAAGAAGAAATCCAGGTCATTTTCAGAATATCCCAAGAAAATTGGCATGAGTCTTTTTTCAAAATCACAAACAAAGAAAGTAAATGAAATTGCATCTAGTGAACCTGGACAACCTTCTAAGATTTCGTCTCGGCAACATTTTTCAACCGAATCAAAAGAACGCTTTCCTATTTCATTACCATCTTCTCTAAGAAGTTCACAACAGGATGTAGATCAAACCACGTTATTTGAGGTAGTTGCCAAATTCATAGAACAGAAGCCGCAATTAAAACTCGAAGATCAGCAGGTACTAAGATTTTTGGCTCAAAATCAAGGTGCTGCATTTGAAAGTGAGATTAGAAATCACTTTCAAGAGTTACCAAAAACAACAATATGGCGTCTTATTAAGCGTCTTGAACGCGAGGAGTGTATAGAAATTAGAAAGGCTGCTGGTCAGAACTTGATAAAATTAATATCTGGTGGCAATGAAAGAACTTGAAGTTATGGGATGATATCTAGACGTATAGAGTAATGCGCTACAACCTCTATAATAGCCCTCTATTCACTATATTGAATCATTTTGGAGCACTATTCTTTGTAGTTGTTGGTATTGTTTGTTTTCATTTAGGATCGACAACTGCTATTGATGCACAGCAAAAGTATTACTCTTCAGATTTGCTCTTTATTGCACTTTTCTCAAATGGCGAAAGTCAAATATCAAATGATATTAATTTTATAAATGAACAAGTTCAAGTCAGTATCCCCCTACTTGGATACAACATTAGTCGAATTAATGTAGTTGATCATGCTGGTAATCCTATTGAATTTGTGCAAGAAGAAAATAAACAGCCAAAAGAGGTATCGATTAAATCGCCTAACAAACAAGGTATTAGAATAGCTTATCAAGCTTCCGATCTTGCACAGAATATAAACAAGAAATGGGTCTTCTCTATTAATTCTTCAGTGCCATTTACTCTCAAGTTACCTATCAACTCAACTATTATCGACTGGAATATTACACCAATATCTTTTGAGCTCCTAGGTGAACAGCATCTTATGAGTTTTAATTCCGGGAATGTTACTATGAGCTATATTATAGAAAATAAGCGGATGGAGAGCATGAAATGATTAATCTTTCATTACCCATATCTACTATTCTATTCTCATTTCATGTTTTATCTAATTACGAAAAAGTTTACAGGTTTTTGCCTACAAAATCTATATTAGTTGCCAATCGACACAAATTGAATTATACCTGTATTATGCTGCGAACAGTTGCCATAGTTATTCTTTTAGTAATTAGTAGCATGTATGTTACTAGCAACTTAATCTTTCATACAGAATTTGTGTATGCCCAAGAACAAGAGCAGAAAGTCTCCTCTAGTGCAAATGGGATACTGCAGTGTTCAGATGACCTCAAAACCTACGAAGGGAAAATTTATTTTTTGGCCGTACAGGATAATGGTCGTCCAATATATGGAACATATGAAATTATTGTTTCTAATACCACCTCAAATAGTTCAATAGATAACGCTGGATCTTTGATCAATGGCAATATGAGTTCCATCCAGTATCGTCTTTTTGGAAGCGAGTCGCAAGATAATATCTGCGGCGAAGGTAATGCCTTTACTACTGTAATTATCGTAGGTGATTGTGGGCCTGCATCCACAATAGATGTGTTGGCTTCCGGAATTTATAGTGCCAAGTTTGTTGGTGATGTAGACTGTCCTCCACCAAGGAATACAGGCTCTCCAATAGCTAAGGCAACAGGGCCAATAGAAATAGCAGAGGGAGCCAAAGCCATTCTGTCTGGAACAGGAAGTATCGACCCTGATGGTGATCCACTTC
>JAJNBK010000034.1 GCA_021155845.1 Nitrososphaeraceae archaeon | reverse complement strand
TGTCCATGAATAAATTAGTACTAATCAATACGCTGTTGTTAAATCGCTCCGGATTCTTAACAAGTTGTTGTGTCATATTATCTATATAATACTCTTCAATGTCGACATTCTTAAACTCTTTTTGAAACTTCTCTGCGGCTGCCCAGAATATTCCGTCAGTTTCTTTGAGTATATTTCTTTTTGTAATCGCATATGCCTTTTGAAAATTCATATCTTTTGCTACTTGGAAGCCTTTTTTCACTACTCTTTCACAGGCTTTTTTTGTTATCTTGCGAATTGCAATAGCGGGTTTTGAATTCAATTCCTGCATATAATCCTTCAGTCGCTTCGCGTACACAGATAAAATGAAGCTGCCTTTGAGCATTCTTATATGTCTTTATAGGTCTTACATTGGCGTATAATTCAAATTTTTGCCTAATACTCACGGCAACGCTACGTGGTGCATTTGGTTTAGGGATAGTAGTAGTAGGACCTTTAAAACAAGCATCACTATCCTCAAGTAATTTCCAAACTTCTTCTGAAATGTATGAATCACCACCCGTTTCCTGCCACCACTCCGATCCGGCATCAGCTAAGACTAATTCTATCTTAGTATTGCATGCTCTCAAAACTTTGATCATTGCCTCGACTAATTCTCGACCAGTACCGTCTCCACGAAGTATTGCAGCGGTTTTATTTGCCAAATGAATCAAATGAAGGGCAAAACCTTCTCTATTTATATCTATTTAGATATTAAGTTAAGTCTTACAACCAAATCATTAGTAAAGGGAGGCAGATCTGATGGTTTGGATACTCTTGTGAATTCACCTCGTTCTGAAAAGTATGAATATTCAATATTAAAGTCTTGAACTTTTAATACTTGTTTTTCTGGAATCCCTGTGGAATTATCTATTACTGAAATAGTTCTATTATCATATGAATAAATTTTCATAAAGTCATCTACAGTCAATCTGACTGGCCTGACATATTGTATATGAAGTGTGTCTCCTATAGCGTCCGTATGAATAACATGCAAACATTCTTTACCGTCTTTCAAAAGTCTGCCTATATCGTCAGGCAACAGTTTTGTCTGTTCGTCTACTATTATTTTTATTCTAGGATAAACATTGAATGTGTCAACGGCATGTTCTTTCAAGCATACGTCGATAACAGGCGGAGGGGGAACAAACTGCATTATTAATATACCCACGAGCGTAGCGGCACCTGCCATGATAGGAGGTAATAGAATTTGTTTTTTACCTATTTTTTTCCTTGGTTTTTCTTCTTTGACCTTCCGCTTTGGCATCTCAAAAACTAATATATCTAACACTAAAAATGTTATTATTGCTTTTCTTTCTAATGTAATAATTTACAAAGCTATTACTACCAGAAATAATACTATGAATTCAATTATCTGATTTTCACTTTGGCGTTCTTTACAAGATGGATATCATAGATGTATCATAGATGATATAACAACGAAAAATAAGAACTTCAATTGCGCCATTCTGATAACAATAGAATGAAATTGCGATTATCGCGATACTATATAGTTACCTGTCATGAAATTTTTATCATTAAATGATCCATTGATTTGGATTAGAGTTTTAATCGTTCATATTCTACTACAGACGAGGTGAATACAAAGTATATCAGGGAAAAACTGAGTCAAGAAAATCTGAAATTCCGGCTAGAAGACCAAAAATATTAGCAATGTATCGTCTTTTAATCTGGATCGCACGTAAAAGAATTGACAAAATTAATATTTTTTTGCAAGTGAGATTTTAGTACTTTTCATTCTTAAGTCAATTTGGTTTATTGCAGGAAATAAATTTAATTTACCAATGGCTATCAAAATTATTATTGTTGAAAATGTCTATGAGCCAATATTATCATAAAATTGAGAAATTTTCAAAATACTTATAATATTATTGACCTCATAGCCGTTAAGATCGTTATTGAGATAAATATGACGGATGGGAGAAGAATTCTCAACCTTTTTGAAAAGTATAACCATTTCCAGAACTTGATATTATTATTATTCTGAAGTTGACAACATAAGACAATTATAAGTTAAAGTTAATTATTATCAATTTGTATTCATAATGATCAAACTTTATTTGCATTTGTAGTATGAGGTCATACTCATGACTGTTCACAATACCTTCATCTTAATATAGACAATTATGCATGATTCATTGTTTTATATATATTTATAATACTTGCTAATTATTAATATCGATGGTGCGAGTCGAGGTAATCCTGGATTATCTGGAATAGGAATTGTAATAATCAAAGAAAATTCTAAAATATTGGAACATAGAGAATTTGTCGGCTATAAAACAAATAATCAGGCTGAATATATAGCATTAAAAAAAGCTATGCAAATTGCTTTCGGTCTGGATGATAGTATTACAATTCTGTCAGATAGCCAACTTCTCATTAATCAGCGAACCAACCTATATAAGGTAAGAAACAAGGAACTAAGCAACATATTTAGAGAAATATCTAATCTTGAGAAACACTTCCAAATTGTTATATACAAACATGTACCTAGGTCGAAAAATAGAAATGCAGATTTGCTTGCGAATCAAGCTATTGACGAACACATTAAATATGAAAAAGGCAATATTCAAAATGGATGGCAGCAGTGAAGACAAAATGGATGGCAGCAGTGAAGACTCAGAGTTACACCTGATTTTGCAAAAGCAAAATATGCGGAGAAGGCATTTGACTGAGCTGCCATTATCTAACAATAATCTGTAGGTTTATCAATTATAAACAAATGAATCACTTTTATCTTTTGATTGTCAAATGCAATTATAACTTATATGAATGACTTGTTCTGTTCCCTTCTATAGGAATGTATGCTAATGCTCAGCCTTGCTATTTGGTTAATGTCGAGCTTCACTCTGAAGGGACTGTCTGAAGGCATCAAAATATTTGTATACAGGTAAATGTAAAATAATCAAGTAAACTGATACCAACAGACTACTCTATTAAGTAATTCTAATTTCTATTGCAAATTGATATCTAAAAATTTAAGATATCTCCATCACTAGATTCAATTCTTGTGTCATGATAGAAGAACCTAAGAAAACAGCTATATGAGTCGTTTTCAAAAAAAACGTAATGATCCTCCACAGGATATTGTTATTGTTGTTGCTACGCTATCTAAATTCATGAAAGAACAGGATGCACTAAAAGCAAAAGTCTGTTCAAAAGACATTAGAATATCCAGAAAATTGAAGAAGTGACGCTAGAGTTGCTGAAGGATAATGACCAGCTGACCTCAATAATAAAATTTATACCATTTCTATGTTCGTGGAGAGAATTATGAGATTTGATAATAACAAAATATCATCATTATGTAACTGTATTAGAAGTTTAGCGTCTTGAACAAAAGACCGAGTAACGATATATGTACTTCACATATACAAATGATATAGATATTATAGATATATTCAGTTCAACTTGTGTATCTTTTTTTTATAATCTTTAAACAAAAAAGACCTAAAGGTTTATCTAACGAAAAAAATGATAGTTTTAAAGTTGCTAAACAAACGTGGTTCAAAAATTCCAAGTGTTATCAAAGACATTGCAATCGTTGCGATAGGAGTTGCAATTGTTTGGCTAGCTATCCGATTGGTCTTTGACACTGCCAATCCATTCTATATAGTGTCTAGTGGTAGTATGGTGCCTAGCCTAAATGTAGATGATGTATTAATCGTGAGAGATGGCGGCTCATTTGAAAGTCTGAAGATTGGTGATATTATAGTCTTTCATAGGCCCATTGGAGGTGATAGGGTAATAGTCCATAGGATTGCAGATATTAGAGATATTACTATCGATTCTCAAGAAGAGAGAGTCATCAGGACACAGGGTGATGCTAATCCTTCTTCTATCCCTGGAGTAGATTTTCCTATAACAGAAAAAGATTATATTGGCAAGGTCGCATTTGTAATCCCAGGTATTGGATTAATAACAAGGGCGATAAGTCCTCCAGTTAACTATATCATTATAGCTGCAATCTTGGCACTACTATTATTCAGTCATCTAAAAAGAAAAAAAGATGCCGAACCATCCGCACCAGACGGAAGCGAGAGGGGAGATAGTTCATCCCCGACTGCTGGAAGTCCTCCGAATTGATTTGAATTGAGATTTTTAACAAAATATCTTACTTTTAATACTGCTACACGATCTGCCTTTATCAATATTACACCCCGAATTGAACAGATAGTTCGAGAAAGTAAAGTCGAGGAGGGGCTATGTTTAATAAATGCTATGCATATAACCGCCAGCGTTTTCATTAATGATGATGAAACCTGTTTGCATGAGGATTTTGAAAGATGGCTTGAAGACTTCGCACAATATACCTACGAATAAATACCAACATAATAGAACAGGAGAAGATAATGCAGATGCTCATTTAAGGCGTCAGATCATGGGAAGAGAAGTTGTTATTGCTATCACCAAGGAAAACTGGACTTTGGCCCTGGGAACAAGTATTCTATGGCGAATTTGACGGTCGCCAGAGCAAAAGGGTTCTAGTTAAAGTGCTTTGTGAATAGTTATACTAATACAACTACTTACTATTCAGTCAGTTACTCCCCACTTGCGAGCTATTGGCCACTTCATATGACGATATTATGACTAAAGTTTACTAATAGCATATATGATACAAAATATAATCCTGACATCGAGCGCTTCATACAAGACAGCAATTTCATGTATTATTTTATGCTAGATATTAAATGATATATCGCAATTAGGTTCCACTATTAAATAGAGTGTATTAAATTCTTCATTAAACAAATGAAAAAATCTCTCGAATGTGTATGAAAAAAATGGAATCTCACTTTTACTAGAACTTTTATTCTGAATTTATATAGTATTCATCTTTTTTACTATAGTCAGCACATCCTCGTCTCTGAGTATATGGTCTAACCCGACCTTCTGACCATTGAATTTTGCGCTCCTTCCCCAAATATGTGCGAACCTAAAATCTTTTATCATATTGCGATGGACTTTACTACAAACATCTCCTATAGTACTACCATTTCTGATTATCATTGGTTCTTGGTAGTCTGTTTCCCCTCTCTTTGGACGCATATAGACCCTGATGAAATCGAGCCTCTGATATATCGCCTCCTTCAGCGCATCAATATTGATATTTGCATCTGCAGAAATTGGAATAAAATTATTTCCAATCTTAGATTGAATCGCTCTTACAAATCCCTGATTTACAAGATCTATCTTATTCAATACAGTCAAAGAATTCACATAAATCCTATTACCATTTAAAACATCGATTAATTGATCTTCAGTTAAGTCTGTTTCTCTTATTGTTATACGACCATTGTGAATACCAGAGATACGCAAGATTTCCTTTATAAAATTTTGTGTTAATTTTGTTGGAACCAAAATATTTACTGATACTCCACCTATAGATGTCTTTTCAACTATTACGTTTGGAGGTTTTTGGTCGATCTTAATCCCAATTTCGGCTAGTTCATTCTTTAAAATTCCTAAATTATGTGGTTGAAAAACGTCTAGAACTATCAAAACAAGATCTGCATTCCTAGCAACGGAAAGTACTCTTTTGCCTACACCTCTTCCTGCTGCTGCTCCTTCTATAATACCTGGAAGGTCTAAAATTTGAATCCTAGCTCCACGATATTCCATAATGCCTGGTACCGCGGTCAGAGTTGTAAACTGATATGATGCAACTCTGGATTTAGCATTTGTCAACGTATTTAGAAGAGTTGATTTGCCGACACTCGGTAGTCCGATGAGAACAACGGTTGCGTCACCTGCCTTTCTGACGTCGAAACCAGTATTTTCTCCACCAGTAGAAACTGTCTTGCCATGGGTATTTTCATTCATTTCACGTCTTAGACGAGCCATTTTTGCTTTTAGTAAACCAATATGAAATTCTGTAGCTTTATTGATCTGAGTTTTATGAATCTCGTCTTCGATGGCTTTAATTTTTTCTGGAATACCCATTTATGTAAATATAGAATGGTTGAAATATTTACCTTTTCATAGAATGTTTTTTTAGAATGATAATCCGAAAAAATAATCAAAACACATAGGAGTTTTTCAATTCATCTTTTATCGCATTTCTAATAACCGTTATAAAACGACAACTTTGCTATCACTATGCTTTTATAAGCTTTCATTTACTATCTACTTTGTAGCATTATTACCTTGGATATATTAGAATCAGTTCATGCCACTAAACAAATCCTGGCATGATTACAATGAATCATTGATTGAACGTGGATGTGTGTACTTATGTATATTGGCTTTTTGAAGTCATGAAATAAGGAGATTAAGAAAATGAATCAAGGAAAAGTTGGAGCTCCCTTTGAATATTCACACAGTTACATCCATTTTCTAGCGTTTATTAAGATTGGATTTAAGATTGCTTATAGAACTGTCCAAGGAATTGTAAGAGGACTATCTGAATACATCAGGATTGAAGAAATACATTTACACATATCAGGAGAAGGATTATAAAGATTAAACCATCATCTGTCGGAAATTAGGTTTTGAAGAAGAACATGACAAGCCTATAATGCTGATAGTCGATGCATCGGGTTTAACCATATCAAAAAGAAAGGTGATTATATTGAGGAGAAGAAATGGATACGTGGGAAAAAAGAGTTTATCAAGCTGCATATAGCTGTAGACGGAGAATCTATAAAAAGGTAGTATCATTCAGAGAATAACAAAAGGTAATGCTCATGATTCCAAAAAAGTTTTGTCAACTAATAAAGGAATCAGCTAAAAGACATGATATAGATAAAGTATATGATGGAGATAAAGCATATATGACAATAGAAAGAACTTCAATATACTGGACGACATAAATGCTGAACCAGCTGTTAGTATTAGGAAAAATGCATCTACCAGATCCAAGGGATGTTCATTAAGAAGAAACGGAGTCTTCTTGCTTATCAAGAAACTAGGATATGATAGATGGAAACAGCTGAAGGATATAGGTAGAAGATGATTGCAGAAATTGTCTTTTCCTTATTAAAAAGAGTTTTAGGTGAAGACATACTTTCAAAGAAATTTAAAGCACAGAAAGTAGAAGCAGGACTGAAAGTAATGTTATACAATAAATTCATCAGCTTGTAAACCAACTATAACAATATCTAAGAAATCAAAGCAAATATCGTAGTGTATTTCAGAGGAATTGAGCTACACAAAGTTGCAACTTTATATATATATATCGTCAATTATCAGAGAATAACTATTTCTTAGAAAAATACTATATACTCCCATTGTGAAAATCTCATTATCATGGCAACAATTAATGGTGAAACAATAACAGGAATTGCACTATCTTTCTTGGCTATTCTGTTTATCTATGCCGGCCTTGTTAATGAAGTCTGGGCTAAAATATTACTTGCAGATTACTTTATCTTGGCCATGGGAATAGCGTTTATCGTCCTTGGGGTATATTCAATACGCAAACATAGAACAAGCCATGTCAAGGAATTTAATATCAATACATTATTTATGAGAAATCAAAGACAATTTAATATCAATACATTATTTATGAGAAATCAAAGACGAATTGGTGAAGCTATTATGATCGCAAGTGGCTTAGGCTTGGCTCTCAGTGCGTCTATGTTAGGAATCAATTTTTTAGCATATGGAGGCTTGGCTATCAGCGGTTTAGGAATAGTTTCAGCACTTTGGCGCTAGCTTTTTTTCTTTGCTTGTATTAAGAATTGAAGATTCTGATGGAATGTCCGAAATAACAAAGAAGGAAAAAACAATGGTAAAGGAAATCAATTATCATTGGTATTTATCTTGCTTTTATTATGATGTTTGTACTTTTGGTACTATTTCGCTTTCTGTCTTATGGTCCTCTGTTTAGAATCTTATTTGAAAAATGCTAATAAATTAATTTGAGGCTTTCTCTAGCGATTAAAAACATAAAAACATTAGGGAGTGACATGGAAAATACATCAATACTGTGGTTGGAGATCGACTTCAAGGTTTTGCCAAGTTCAATTCTTCTGTAATAAAAACTTTATGGAATTAGAATAAAGAAAATACATCCAAATTACAAAGCACACCTAAAGACCTCGGCATAATATAACTGCGCCAGATCTTAATGCAATTTTTACATTGTCATGATTCAAGCATAAGGAAATAGGAAAGGAGAATTATAATCCTGTTCAGAGTATAAATATTAGTGCTACTATATATCTCTTATTTTTTGATATGATAAAAGAGGGGCAATAGGAAACAGCGTATAAAAACTCCTTTGTAAATCGAAGAGCGCATATAGCAAATGTGGTCAAGTTGATATGCTGAACTTTCTTCCACTAATTATCGTAAGACGCTCTTCCGCTTTTTTTGTCAATCCTTCTAATTCACGGTCATTTTCATTTATTTCTTTAGTTAATTGTTCCAATACTCTTTTATTATTTTGAATTGACTCGTTATAATTATTAATTTTTTCCCTTATTTCCCGAGAAGTTGCGACAAGTGAGTTTGCCTTTTTCTTATTTAATGACTCCAATGTTAACTTTCTTTTTTTGGCTATTTCTTGAAACTCCGGCTGTATGACTTTGTCAGAATCCTTTAGTGTAATGTCATACAACTGTACTGATCTGCGAATTTCGGAAAGTAGTTTTATATATGGAGAGAGACCCTCTACATCCTCAAAAATCTTCCATGGCATTTCAGACAAAACATGAAGCCTCCTATACGTCTCCTTGGTCATTCCATAAGAATATTTGGTAATCGCTCGGGATAAATGACCAAAAAGATCTAGTAATTGTTTATTAAATTCTTCTTCTTCTATTTTTACTTTATCTATTTGAGTCAAAGTATGAACAGAATCTCTAAATTCAATCGAATCTTCCAAATTCTTTAATGTATTCTCTAATTCTCTAAGATCATATTCTAATTTTTCAATGGCACTCCTGGTATTTTCAACTTCTATTTTGTTTGATTTCAAAGAACTTGTCTTTTGAGAAATTGTATTAAGTATATTATTACATTCTCTGATTACTGTTGCTTCTTGTTCAAAATCTGTAATAAAAGATTTTGTGTCTTGTAGCAATGATGAAAGTCGCTCAAATTCGTCTTTTAGCTTTCCAGCATATTTCTTCATAAAGACATTTAAAACCTTACTGTGAGAACCGCTGACTTCACCAAAACGATTCATAATTGATTCTAATCTTTCTTTGAACCTTTTTGCATCGTAGGCAGAATGTGGCAATGGCAGGTCTGAAGATACTTCTCTTTCTAGAGATGTCACTACCGTTGCTTTTGAATTTTCAACGACTGATTTGAACTTGTGTTCATCTAGTTTAATTTTATCTTTTTTGAGTTCATCTGCTACTTTTTGTATTGACCTTAGCGTTCTTGTAACATCTTCCCTGATGGGAGATAGATTATTTGACAAAATTTGGACGTTTTCTGACTCGATCTTTGCTAATTCCGCTAAAGCATCTAAGACAGTTATGCTAGTAGCATTTGTCAGTCGATTACTATTACTAGACGGTATTATTTTAGGGAGATTATCTTTCTTCTTGAAAAATCCAAAGCGAGGAGACAATTTGCATATATTTAACATAGCCATCAAAAATATTTTACTATGAACCTATACGGCTAACTACCTCATTTCATAATATATATCAATTAAATAAAAATTGAGAATGGGTCCAAAACTCCTTTCTATAATCTTTTAAGAATTGTCAAAATAACACTCTACACCTAAATTTCACTGCTATATTTCCAAGATAGTACAACATTTAGGAGGCTCAATATTGTAAATAGAGGTATGAGAATTCTTAACAACTAAGCTGCCTCGCCGTAACATGCTTACTTTATTGTACCATTATCAGTCTAAATATTTTAGAATATTTAAAAGAAATTCATCTCTAACCGAATTAGGTGAATTCTAATATAAACAGACATTAGACATATCTCTAAATTTCAAGAGATCGTACAACTTTATCAACGATAGTGTTTGCATGAGATGGAGTTAATTATCAGATACATTAACTCATCCTATAGTAATGATAGATTTCTCTACACAGAGTACAATGATGATAGGAACATATAAAAAAAGATTTTCGAGGGATATAAAAGGATAATACTACTGAAATGCAAAAATGTGTTCGTAAAGTTAAAGGTGTCAGTATTAGAAATAAGAATCAATATTAGAATTATAATATACCAGAAAATATTCGCCCGTTAATTTGACACTCTGGTCAACCTATTCAAGAAAACTCGTCGTAATGTCGAACGCAATGTGCACAAGTGAGAACTATGAGTCCACCCTCTCGCCTGTTCTTGTTGAACGAAACTATAAAATTTATTGTATATCTCGAGTCACGTTCTCTGGATAGTGATGACAACAATGAGCTTTCTTGAACTATCCTAGATTATGCTTATTGTTTTTTGATTCGAGGATTAATAAAGCTGTGATCAGTTTTGTTGTTAAACCTATTAGTAAATCATTTCTCAATAAGAAAGTGAAATGTAATTTGGAAGCGAGAGTCATTGTAGCAAATATTCTTAGGTCATGATGGGTTATTGTTATCATTCAATATGGCAAGAGCATTAAATATTATGGATATAATAGTAATTGCAGTACTAGTAATAATAGCAGCGCTAATAATTTATCTTCTACGACCATTGATTATTGCAATTGTAATAATAGCTGCGGGTTACTTTATTTACAGATGGTATACAAAAAGAAAGATTATTAGATCAACCTATTAATGATACAAAAACGTTCATACATAACTGTTGTAGTTGGATATACCTCTATCTCTTTAGCATCCTAAAGCTTTATAGATTAGATGTATTTGATGGTGATGGTCGAAGAAACTAACAATATACATGCCAATGCTGATGAATAACAATAATACTATTAAAAGGAAAATATATGGCAAGACCTTATTATTAGAGGTTATTTATGTTACTTCTTGATGCAGTTAAACCTAGCAAGTTTACCTATAGCTACTGTGTCTCTGATAACAATAAATGTGGTCATTTTTGCAGCTAGCGTATTTTCAAATTCACAAGAACGAGTAATACCTGTGTATGGTTTTATTCCAAATCATCTATTTTACAATGAGCCGGATGCTGCAAATCGCATTGGCTTTGACGAGCAGAAATCATTACCATTTTTCTCTTCTGGATTTTCATTGGAAACTTTAGCAAGATTATTTTCTTCCATGTTTATTCATGCTGGAGTTTTTCATCTTTTATGGAATCTCTTTGCGCTGCTCTATCTGGGAGGCTCGCAGAAAGATCTATAGGCGTACCTAGATATATTTTTGTTTACTTGATATCAGGAATTGCCGGTGTCTGCTGCATGGAATAGTTGCGTGTTATTATTGGGAAATGGCGATATTGTTCTAATAGGTGTATCTGGTGCCATCTCTGCCGTATTAGGAATAGCGACTGGTGTCTGAAATGCCAAGGCCTATTATTGGTTGATGTTGCAAGTCGTACTTGCAATAATTGGTGCTTTTACTTCAATCCCAATAGCATTTACTGCTCATGTCGGCGGTTTTGTGGCGGGATTTCTTCTTACTAAAGTGCTGAAAGATATAGAACATAAAAAAATAGGGCAAAGTGCTGGAAACACGCTGAAGAAAATGGTGGACTTCGGAGAATATGGAGAACAATGTAAAAATCCAGAATTCAGACTTCTAAAATAATGCTTAGCAGAATAATGTGATGATCAAAAATGAATAGATAATAACTCTGCGATACTCATTATTAACGTGGTTAGATGAGCAATAGAAACTTTTAAAATATATTAGAATCAAATAATAAGCTCAAATACCTTCATTTCTTAGATCTAAAAAGAGAATAAAATGCTATAATGATAGAGAATAGAATTACCTCCAGAAGATCGTTGGGATGTATATTATGACAGCCCAATGAAACTGAATATTTAATCTATTCATATTCAATTTAAGATTCATAAGGAATTATCATTTACAGTTTATCGCACTTATTTACCTGTTATTCTACGTAAATCTTGCATAAATAGATAAAAAGAAAACAGAAATTAGACGAAAATGAAGATCTATAAGGAAATTAATAATATACTGAGAGATAATAAAGATGATTCTATAAATTAATGTATATGTAAACCCTAAATACCCTACCATCTTTTTAGTATCTGATATTTAAATGAAAAACGAAAAATATATTGCAATTGTAACGGCAATTGTTATATTATTATTAGCAACAGCTTTAGGCGGTTTTTCACCTATTTCTTATGCTCAAGTTGAGCAGGAAATAGACCAAGCAGCAGAACAA
>JAJNBK010000033.1 GCA_021155845.1 Nitrososphaeraceae archaeon | reverse complement strand
AAAGGATGACACTAAAGATGATTCATATAAAGCAATGGGTTTGGCAGCATACTCAAACAGTAAGTCAACTGTACTATCTTTTGTCACAATATTTGAGAGCATCAGGAAACAGAGTCAATTGCTTGATACTCTCTTCAAAATGCAGGAAGAACAAAGAACCCAAAAGGAGACTACCAAACGTCTGCTTGATTCAATCAAAGAATTAAGAATCCCTATTAGGCCCATATTAGCATTAGCAGAAACAATTCGTTCTGAAAGGAAGTTGAATTTGAGAGGCCAAGAGGATGCATTGTTTGATGTGATTGTAGACAATGCAAAGAAACTAGAACAGCTAACAAATAGCTTGATGATTGATTGAGGTTTTGTCTTATTTATTTTCTACTACTATCTATCTGTATATCTTATGTCTAGACAAGTTTATTGACTTTACTTGTCGTCTTTGACGCACTAAATGTTGTCAGGAAATTAGGTTGAACTTTGTTCCCATGTTCATCTTCAAGCAACAGCACTTCATATTGTATCGCTTAACAGGCTTTCCATCCCCCTTGGGGAAAGTAACCTCTTGCTCATCTACGTAACCTGTAAACATTGCTCTGAAGCTATGTCCGGCTTTGAGTGCGATAAAGGTAGAAGAAGACAACTTACTTTTTGCTGCAGCAGCTGCTGCATGCTCAGCTTCACGCTGAGCTATCCGTTGTTATAGCTTCTTTATGGCTTCTTCACTCATCGTCGGTTCTGGTGTCGCAGTATCTGGATTTGCACCCGCATTAGTTGTAATCAAATTTGTATTGACATTATTATTTGTCATCTTATAAGCCTATGCACTTAAAGGTAAATAAGGGTTACTAATGAGTGGTAACCGTATGAAGTCTATCATTTACTTCTTATATCTTCGCTGCTGCATTCATTACCTATAATAGGAACGAATTCCTAGAGGTTCAAATAATATTAAACTATTTCATAGGAGTACTGGTAGTATGATGTAATATTATAGTGATTAAAATGAGGTGTTCTAAGAAGGTCTCCTGTTTAGAAGGAATCAGGCGAAATCAGGCAGCAAAAATGGGTATCAATGGTATCATAAAATGTAAGTCTTATAAACATGAATCATTAAAGATGTAGGGCAAAAAATAACATTGGCAATCACCGAAGAAAGAAAAAAACTTGTTATCGATCTTTACTATAATCAGGGAAAGACAACGCGCGAAATAGCAAAGATAGAAAGGATATCCATTCGCGACATTTCTATTATCTTAAAGGAGGAAGAATCGAAACGACAAAAATATAAAGACCAGCAGCAAGAAGAGATATCTTCCAACGCCTACAAATTATTTTCTGAAGTCAAGACATGTGTACAAGTCGCCATCACATTAAACCTAGGACAGCCAGAGATAACAAAATTGTATAGAGAATACTGGGAATTAAAGCGTCAGCACAAACTCAATTCAATACACAAGGAAACAAACGGCAATCTAGCGCTGTTTTTTTTTGAGGATATACCGGTTGATGAAGGAAAAATGTATGAGTATTGAGCAAGCAGTCAATGCTGCAGACATTACTGTTAATAGACTTCCTTACATGGAAAGTCTCTATGAACAAGTAAAAGATCAGGTAGATAAAATGCAACGTACAAGACAAGGATTGGAAAATGATATAGAGGATAGAAAAAATAAAATATCACTATTAGATAGAATTGCATTCTCTTATGAACAAGAGTGCAAGAAAGCAGAACAAAGAGTAGAAGAGCTTACTGATCAAAAGGATAGAATAGAATAGTTGATCGCGAATATATTGAATGGAGAAGGCTATTCAAAGCTAAAGCAGATCGTTAAAGAAGCTGTTAAAGCAGTTGTATCAACAACAGTATTGCAATTAAAAAGATTATAGTAGATAGTTAATTCATCGTCTATTTGGACCTGGGCCACCTGGGCCACCTGGACCAAATCCTCTTTCATTAGACACGACGCCATATATTGGAGTATTTCCATAATGTTCTTCTACCCTTGTAGGATCAATCCATATGCTTATTACACCTTCTCCTAATACGCGGACAGAAGTAGGTACGTCTTCTACTATACCATCAAGAAGATTTATAGCAGAAGTGCCATTAAATGTCTTTATTCCGTTCTCTTCAGAAATGTCTGTTACGTTGAAATTAGCAATTGAATGACTGTGAGGTTCAGAACCATTAACCATTATCATATTCCCTTTCCAGTCCCCAGTCACAATCCATTCATGATTTCCTGATTCGTCATCTTGAACACTTGCAATTGTACCAAAAGAATAATCTCCCGGGATCTTTGTACGTGGATATGGTTGAGCAAAAGTTAAATCAGAAGTTGTCAAAGTAAATAAAAGGCCCGCCATAACAATAGCAGATAAAATTAATTTCTTCATTACAGTAAAATATCAACAATGCATATTAGAACTTACCTATAAAAATATAGAAAAATGTATTGAGAATGAAGGATTTAGCTTCTTGCAAAGACCTGTATTCTATCGTTATTTTGATCTACTACAAATATCTTTTCTTCTGAATCTATTGCAAGTGGTTATGAAATTACCATTAATGTCAAATACCGAAATTCTATTATTGTCTGGTTCTGATACATATACATTACCTTCAGGATCAATTGCAATTCCTCCAACACCGCCTAACTGACTTTCTCCAGTACTAGACGATCCAAAGCTTCTCAAAAAGTTACCATTGCTATCAAAGACCTGTATTCTATCATTTCCCATATCGCCTACATATACATTGTTTTGCGAATCTACTGCAATGTCAGTTGGTGTAATAAATTGACCATTATCTGTACCTGCAGATCCCCATTCATTCACTAAATTACCATTACTATCAAACTTTACAACATGATTATTTTCTCCAAAATCAGAAACATAAACATAACCATCAGAATCAACAGCAATACCTGCAGGATTGATGAATTGACCAGAACCTAATCCTACTGCGCCCCATGCATCAAGAAATGTACCATTTGAAGTGAACTTTTGTACTGCAAAAGAAGGGGTTCCAAAGTCTGTTACATAAACATTGTCTTCTGAGTCAATCGCAATAGACGTAGGATTTGCGAAATAATTTGCTCCAAAACCAAGGGAGCCCCAAGAATCTAAGAAAGAGCCATTATTCGAAAATTTTTGAATTTGATTTGAGACGGCAGTAAAGTCTGTTACATATACATTACCTTCAGAGTCTATTGAGATTTCGATAGGTTGAGAAAAACTGCCTTCTTGTCCTCTACCTGATTGGCCCCATTGATTAACAACCATATATTGTTCCTGTGCATAAGAGTTTTGCAAAATAAAGGCAAAAAGAAATGCTGCAATTGCCGTTAACACAATCAATTTTTTCATTTACAAAAGATAAAAAACTGATACTATAAATACATTACATTGTAAAGAATATAGATTTACTGTTGATCAAACAATCAATTTTCTTTCAGAATATATGATTAACTAATTCCTTAAAGATAAAGTAAATATAATTTCTACATTAATGTTATTACTTCTAAGAGCAATTATACTTACATTTGAATATCCAAGTGTACTAAAAAGTTCTACAGCCCAATCTCTAATTCTTGCTAATACAATAGATGAAGTGCTTGAACATTGTACTGATGCTCATGGAATTAAGAATAGATACTCTATATCCAAAATATCTAGATGGAAAATATATACATAGGTAGATATGTCATGATGTGCTCTACCTGCGCATCTCCGTTTTTGGAAACAGGTATCATGAAACTGATATGGACAGGTCTGAGGTTCGGATTATTCCTTAGCTAGCACATTATTATTTATTATTATATTAGAAGGTAGTATTAACAATAGTGTTGTGGATAAAAGTAAGATTGTAGCGATTGTTAGATGTTCCAATCTAATACTATTTACCTATCACATGTATTCCCTTCTTAATCATAATCCAATAGTATTGTTAAGTAAGGCTATAATTTGTTAAAAGCGCTGATGATTATTTAGACAGATTTCGATTTATTTAATGTAGTAATGAGCAGAATTAATGTTTCGGATGTTGTATAATAATAATTGTATGGAAATAACAGAATCTATTGCATGCGTTGCATTAGGTTTTCTACCTGTCTTTGGTTCTATGGAAGTGGTTTGAAGACTTGGAAAGAAGAGATCCGCAATCCCAGCACTAAAAAAAGGGCAATTATGAAAAAGGTGTCTATGGTGGATGTACTACGCAAACAGCATATCTGCATTACAACAACTTCTTTTTTCTGGACCACCACCTAATGCCGAAGAAGGCGACGGTAATAAGAAAAATGTCCAGTGCCACATAACAAAAAAATCTGAAAATATAAGTCACGCGATAAATGGAATAGAGTATTGCTCTGTTGAAGTTACCTGTGATGATGGTAGTCAATATGGAATACAGGCTTATGGAGATGAAGCTATAGATCTCTATAAAGAAATATACAAATGCTCTATGTGTGGTATGCCTCCTAAAGAATTAAAGAAATCTACATTAGTAGAAGAAAGAATTGATGGCACGACTTACACTTTTGATAAGAATGAATGTGCACTAATATTCAAGAAGCTTAGGAGTGTAATGGGAGAGGAGGAAGAATGTAGATTAGAGACTATATCCCTGCGTATTTTATTCAATTCAACATAAAGAAAATGTATACATACCATATTCATGACTAAAAGAAATTCAATATTTGTACTAGCTGGGCTTATCGGAGCGTTACTATTACTCCCCAATTTACTAATTGCTGAGTTGTTACCAACAATAATAAACAACTTGTTACTAATTTTAACCATCTCTAAAATAAGTAAGCCCGCAGTAGCGCAAGTGTCACTGAAAGAAGATTCATCAGTAGAAATTAATAATACTAAATTAATAATACTGAAAGTCAAGAACTTGACGCTCCAGTAGTAGTTAGTAAGAAATACAACGTGAACATTGCAGATATCAGTAGAAGCAACTTTCGCCCAAAACCAGTTGAAACCGGTAAAGAATATGATGTACAGATCACAGAGATAAGTAGAAGATGAGATGGTGTCGCACACAAATAGAAGGATTTGTAATCTTTGTAAAGGACGGAAAGGTTGGTCAGAATGCGCACATTCGTATAATCCACGGAGGAAACAGATATGCAAATGCTGAAATAATAGATGTTATATCAGTAACACCCAATACAACAGGAAGTAGAACTAATACAACATCTAGCGTCAGTAATAGAACATCTACCATCGAAGATGATTCAAGTGAAAAGCCTTTTTTTGGCACGTTCAAGCTTTGGCTTGTGTTATTGTTAGTTAGTATATCTGCAGCATAGATAAATCCCTGGAATCATATAACTGACTATGACTCCTAAAAGTAATGGTAATAATAACAAACCAAATGGAGAAAGCACCCGTATTGCTGTTGTAACAGGTAGTTCAAGTGGGATAGGTTATGAAACATCTCTTTTGTTAGCAAGAAAGGGATTTCATACTTTTGCAACAATGCGTAAGTTAGAAGATGGGTCACGCCAGATTACAGATATAGCAAAAAATGAGAATCTGCCATTACAGGTTATTCAGTTAGATGTTAATAATGATAAGTCAGTCATAGATGCCATTAATAGAATAGTTAAGAAAAAAGATAGAATTGATGTTGTAGTTAATAATGCAGGATACGCGTTGGGAGGAGCGTTTGAAGAAACTTCAATGGATGAAATAAAGAAACAATTTGAAACCAATTTTTTTGGAGCTGTAAGAGTAATGCAAGCAGTAATACCTATAATGCGAAAGCAAAGAAGCGGCAAAATAGTAAATATAACGTCTATGGGAGGAAGGATATCGATTCCTCTTAGCGCATTTTACCATGGCTCTAAATTTGCTTTGGAGGGTCTTTCTGAATCTATTCAGTACGAACTAGAACCATTTGGTATTAAAATAATACTTATAGAACCTGGAGCTATTGGGTCAAACTTTTGGAAGAATATCAAAACCGCTAATAAAGCATCATCTAATCCTAATTCCCCATATGCACAGTTGGCAAATAATATGTCAGAAGCATTTAAGAAAATAGAACAAAATGCAATACATCCTTCAGAGGTTGCAAAGGTAATTCTGGATGCTGTTACATCTGATTATCCTCAATTAAGATACCTAGTAGGAAATGATGCAGCTATGCTAATGGAAGCAAGAAAAAATATGTCTGATAGAGAATTTGGAAGCTTGATAAAGAAGCAATTTGACATATAGATTTTGTAGATTTTGGTGCTCATCATGTCATACTAATAATAGCAAGAATATTTTTTGGTAGACTTTTTTATATATAATATATTAGACTAACCTATATTATTGATAAACATGTCTTTTCTGACTTTAGCATATATATGTTATATCTTACTTTAAGACTGATTTGATTATTTCATTATTCTATTTTTGTCATAGTATTTGCAACTGCATTAACAGTATATGTTACAGTAAATGGCTCTCCACTTGTTTTGTGAAATACTAATGCGCTTCCTTCAAATTCAAATGATCCTGAGCTGATACCAGTACCATTGATTTCTATAGGAACATCTACCAAGTCTCTCAGGTGAGAAATAGCAACACTTCTATTACCTGGTAATACAGCATAGTATGGCTCACCATGTTTTTCGTCTATGGGCTGCTGTGGGTTGTATATATGTAGTATCTCTGCTTCAATAGGTTTACTGGCAGTAAATGTTACTCTGCCAGACCAAATTTTTCCATCATCTCTAAGTGGAAGAGCGAATACTACTTCGTGTGGAGGTTGACCTGGATGCCTGACAGGAGCTGGTACTGATATTGAAGTGTTCTGTACTATGAAGACTTCTTCTTTTTGTGAAACTAAGTTAGGGTCTATTGTGCTATTTTCTGCTGTTTGATTCTGAACTTCTGTTGTTATACTACTATTCATGGTGGAGATGATTTGAGCATTTATTGGTCGGAATAGTATATTCGGTAACAAGCTGTTCGCGCTATCTAAGGAAAAAATAATGAACATTGTTAACAAACTCAAGAGAATTACTGGATCCTTAAATGACAACAACATTTTTTCCTACCTTCTTAATTTTAGGAGATAATAAAAACTATACATCTGGCGCTCAAGTAGTTTACACTGACAAAACAAGAGTGCAGTCGTTTATGTCCTCAAAATTCCAGATCCAAAAGAGTTTATTCCGTAACTTACCAAAAAACTGTGTTTGTTGTTGACTTCCGCTGCTGCTTATTCTCTTCTTCAGATCGTTAAATGTCATCTTTATGTTTCTTGTCTTAGTAACAGCATCATCAACTCTATTTTTTTCTAATTCGCGTTAGATAGATGATAATTTGTCTGATACGAACCTTATTGCATCTCCAACTACGGCAGCATTTGTGAATACATAACTTCATCAGGCCAAGAAGATTGTGGCAGGGATCGTCTCTCTCGCTACTCCGGGCGCGTTCCAGATCACCGGCATGGAATCCTACGTCGCTAATCATAGCAGATTAAAACCTATCAATACGAGTAAATAATCATGAAAAAGCGCTTTATAGTGCTGTTAATATTAAATGCACTAATAATAAGGAAAGTCCTTTTTCTAGTTATGATACTTTTTTTAACTACATTCATAAACTATTTCTTATATAGTTTCCTTTGTATAGTTAGTAAAAAACTCAAACGATATTGAAACATGCTATTCAATACGTAACTTTCAATTTATATCTAATTGCCTCATTTTATAGTTACATATGATAAGATATCAAAATGACAGCCAAGGAGAAATAAATGACCAAGCTTGAAGGAAAAGTTGCAGTCATCACTGGCGGAAACAGCGGCATAGGCCTCGCGACTGCACAGCGGTTCGCCACAGAGGGCGCATATATTTTCATCACCGGTCGCCGCCAAAGCGAACTCGATGCAGCAGTGAAGCAGATCGGCAAAAACAGCACCGCTGGTGTCCAAGGCGATGTCTCAAATTTAGCAGATCTTGATCGGTTGTATGCCACCGTGAAGGAGCAGAAGGGCCATATCGACATTCTGTTTGCAAACGCCGGCGTTGGAGAATTAGTTCCATTGGGGGCAATTACCGAAGCGCATTTTGACAAAACATTCCGTATCAATGTGAAAGGGCTTTTATTCACCGTGCAAAAAGCACTTCCGCTATTTCAGGACGGCGGTTCGATCATTTTGAATGCTTCGATCGCTGCATCCAAAGGAGTCGAGGCGTCAAGTGTTTACAAC
>JAJNBK010000032.1 GCA_021155845.1 Nitrososphaeraceae archaeon | reverse complement strand
CAATGTCTGGTTTGTCTGCATATACATGCCAGCTAAAGCTGGACCTATCGATGCCCCTACAATTCTCATAAGACTGCTCATACCTAAAGATATACCACTAAACTGTCTAGGCGTGGATAGTATAATGACATTCATGGCCCCGACACTGGACAGAGATAACCCAGTAGAAAGAATTCCAAGATTGGCCGAAACTAATAATTCAGTGGAATGGAACATAAGCAAACCAATGAAACCGGCAGTGGTTATAAAGGTACCGAAAATGATTGGTTTTAATGAGCCTAATTTTGACACTATGAAACCAGAAGTAGGGCCAAAGATTAATAGTACTATAGCAAAGGGAAGTTGTACTTTTCCAGCACTTATGGCATCTTCTCCAAATCCAATTGGCTCAGGATTTCTAACTAATATTGGTATTGTTTGAAAAACCATAAACATAGAAAATCCCACTAGCATTACAATCAGAGTTTAAAATCTACCAAGGGATATTTTTCTCGTCTTTCAATAATTACAAAAAATACAAATGAAACAATTCCTATGATAAGAAACGGTAAAACTTGTGCTGAGGAATTAACATTGGATGGATGATTGTTGTTACCACTAGCGGCCTCTATATTGCTGCCAGATGTTTCTAGGAGTGTCAGCACTAATAGAAATGAGGCAACTGTAATGGCTAATGCAATTGCACCTTTAATATCAATTTGATTTGAAGCCTTAGAGAGAGCAGCATTATCGTCTCTATTACTTGTTTTACTAATATTATCACCTTCTAGTATTGTTGATCGTTTTTGGCTTTGGTCCTCGTCCCTACTATCAATTACATGAATGAAGCGCCATATTATTAAAAGAAGGGCAATTGCAATTGGTATTATCGTGAAGAATGTATTTTGCCATCCGTAGTCTTGAACTATAATTGCTCCTACAGTTAAACCTATAACCGCTCCAGATGCAAACATTGAAGTTATTACACCTTGACCTATCGATATTTTTTCTCTTGGAAATTGATCTCTTATCATACCAAATGCGATAGGAAACATTGACATTCCTATTCCCTGAATGGCTCGGGCAAATATCATGAAGTATATATCTGAGGCAAATCCGGCCATAGATACTCCAATTGCATAAATCACCATTATAATCAGTAAGATTTTCTTTCTACCATAGATGTCTGATAACTTTCCAGCTATTGGAGTCATAACAGCTCCTGCTATCAGATAAGCAGTAAGAATCCATGAGGACATACTATATGATACATTAAAGTCTTTGATAAGATCAGGAATAGCTGGTATTAACATTGTTTCTGCATACATTACCATAGTCGCTATGCAGCTCAATATAGCCAGCATCTTCCATGCATAGGCTGGGATTGTTGCTGAGTTGGAGGAAAAATGTATATTAGTAGAACTTGCTTTATTTGGTTGATTGCTATTAGAATTATCATCCAGTGGTAGTGGTTTCATTTTACAATCCTCTCTTTTTGTGATCTTTCTCAATTTTTCCTGATTTTGTTGCAGTAGTTGAAATAGAGCTAGCATTGTGTACAACACTAGTTGTTGAATCTGATAAAGAATTATTATTAGCACTACACCCAACATCAAACTGATTTCTGAGGTTTTGATATACATTTTCTAGCACATTTTTAGTAATATTGATATTCTCTTCTGGTATATCCTTTAGAGAAACTTGTCTTACTTTTGCCGCACATTTTACCATCTCATTCCATAATTCATTTGCCCTTTCTGTACGATAAATTCTATTGTTTCGTCTATCATATGGATCTATCTTTCTTACCACCAACTCATCCTTTTCCATTTTATCTATAATTGGAATAAAGTAACACCTACTTTCTCACGCAATTCTGAATCCAAAGCCTTAACGAAGGCCTTAGCTGTCTTATTAACAATAAACCCTATATTATTTTGAAAATCGTACTTTTGCATTTTTCATATACTTATCAATAGTATACTAATTAATAGTATATAATTATATTGGAAGGAAGATGATTTAAATCCTCCCCTTACACATGTCTACTCGAACAGCCCAGCTTTAGAAACCTAAAAAATTGTCAGGATGATTTGAATTGGCAATTCAAAGGTTATGAGAGGAGTTTACCTGACTACTAAGCAATTAGTCTTTGCACTTCAGTGAGTTCGCAATATCTATAACAAACCTATATCGAACGTCGCTTTTCACAACTCTCTCATAAGCCTCATTTACCTTCTGAATCGGGATAAGTTCTATATCACAGGCGATGCTATGCTTGCTGCAGAAATCAAGCATCTCCTGCGTTTCTCTGATTCCACCGATTGCCGAGCCTGCAAGACTGCGACGAGCACTAGCTAATGAGAAGGCACCAATTGACATTTCCTTCTCTGGAAGCCCAACCAATACCATCGTCCCGTCGAGAGCAAGCAGCTTCAAGTACTTGTTCGAATCAAGCACGACTGAAACCGTGTTGATCATGAGGTCGAAATAGCCTTTGAGCTTCTTGAAAGTGTTCGGATCTGATGTAGTATAGAAGTTATCGGCTCCCATTCTCTTGCCTTCTTCTTGTTTTTCAAGAGAGTGGCTGAGCACAGTGACTTCGGCACCGAGTGCGTGTGCGATTTTTACTCCTATATGACCCAGGCCACCAAGACCAATAATGGCAACTTTCTTTCCAGGACTGGCTTTCCAATGCATCAGAGGAGAATACAGTGTGATACCTGCGCAGAGAAGTGGTGCTGCACGATCCAGAGAAAGGTTGTCAGGAATCCGAATGACGTAGTTCTCATTGACTACGATTTTGTTAGAATAACCTCCTTGGGTTTGAGTTTTTCCATCCCTCTCGACTGCATTATAAGTCCATGTCGCTCCCTCCACACAATACTGCTCAAGGCCTTTTTGACAAGGGCCACACTTCCTGCAAGAATCAACGAAGTTGCCCACAGCCGCCCTGTCACCTACTTTGTAACGAGTCACTTTTGTCCCAACTTGCGAGACAGTGCCTACGATCTCGTGTCCTGGAACCATAGGGAAGGTTGATCCACCCCACCCATTACTGACTTGGTGGATGTCCGTATGACAAATACCACTGTATTGAATGTCTATCATGACATCATGATCTCGAGGTTCCCGTCTTTCAAAAGAGTACGGAGTGAGAGGTGCTTTGGCATGCTGGGCTGCATATCCACAAACTTGGATCATCATTTCTTTTTTCTACTGCTCCTTTGTTGTCTAAAAATGCTTTAGCCCCAGTTAAGAACGTAATCAGTAGGTTTGTCTTGGATTTATTCTTATAGATTGCTATTGGTTAGATGAATTGGATAGAAAAATTTAATTTCTATGCAATTTCTAACTCTATATGCTATGACAAATGCTCAAACACTACTTTGAACGGAGGGTAGAACGGGCCTGGTGGAATGTAGGACAGAATTGACTCGAATTTATTACCCACCAATGTTGCAAATAGTGAACTATATTTACATTAATTGCAACAAGTTCAAATAACATATAGGTTATCAAATCGTATAATAAAATTGAAAATCAAAAGTCAAATGGTTTTGCCTGCAATAATGTTATCTTGTATTATATTAGTTAACAATAATGGTTTTAGCTCCTTTGTACCTGCTTATAGCCAAGGACAAAATATCAATAACACTTCTTCTTCTTCTTCTTTCCAATCCCAAGCCGCTATTATAGATAATATGCCCTCTCAAAAAGTCACAGTAGGTGATATAGATATAGCATACAAACAAGTGGGTAAAGATAGTAGTGCTAAACCAATTATTCTAATCACTGGACTCGGTGCTACGATGGATATGTGGAATCCCCTTTTATTAGAGCAACTATCATCATCAAACCATACAGTAATTATTTTTGATAATCGAGGAGCAGGAGAATCAACTGCAGGAACAAAGGAATTTTCAATCAGCCAGTTTGCAAACGATACAGTGGGTCTGATGGAAGCTTTAAAAATAGATAAAGCAGATGTTCTAGGCTGGTCTATGGGTTCATTCATTGCTCAGGAATTGGCATTGATAAGCCCAGACAAAGTTGGTAGTCTTATCCTCTATGCCTCAAGCTGTGGTGGCAAAGAAGCTGAGCCTCCAAGTCCTGAGGTAATACAGACCTTTAGCAATACTTCGATTACTCCTCAAGAACTAGGACAGAAACTCATATCATTATTATTTCCAACTGATTGGTTCAAATCAAATCCAGATTACCGAAACTACTTCCCAATTCCTAAAGAATCAGTGTCTTTTGAAATAATGGGAAAACAATCAGAAGCAATAGCAAACTGGACTGGTACATGCAACAATAATGTTCTTTCAAGGATTACCCAACCTACTTTGATTATAGTTGGAACAGATGATGCATTTACTCCAGCACTAAATTCATTAATGCTAGTGGAAAGAATTCCTTCATCATGGCTTGTTCAGATAAGAGATGCTGGACACGGGCTGATGTATCAGTATCCTGATGAATTTAATAGAGTATTAATGACATTCTTAGATTATAATAGTTGAATGTTTGAAGAAGAGTTAACATAGACTAGCATCATCAGACAGATACTACAATATTTCACTTCATGGATGCTGATATTGGTGCTAAAATAGGTTTCTAGTATCCTAAAGAAGACCTATCTTGTAGGATCTTCCTTTCTTCGTTTCTTATTACTGTCACTAATGGGCCACCTTAGGCACTGCTGTTATTAAATCAATCAGCAATATCACGTTTATTATTATGATATATTTCTGACTCTTCTATTCTGCAGGTATTACTTTGATTGGATAGGTTTGGGAATGTTAATAATGACTGGTACTGATAACGTAGGATTAGATCAAGCAGAATTATCCGCAGCAGCAGTAATAGCTATAGAAGTTAATCCGCAGGTTCGGTGGAATGTGAACCAGGTTTGACTCATTTTTACCACTCATAGGATTAAGACAAGTAATTATTTGCTTTCGTTAGTAATAATGAGATTCCAAACTAATTCATTTCATCTAAAAATAAAACAATACCCATTGTTACCTTTCAGCAATGTTCCATACACTATCAAAATATTCCTTAAAGTGATCAGATATCTCTTTTGATGATATCAAAATGCCTATCTTAGTTGACCAGGATATTATTAGCAATCTGTCTTTGAATATATCCATTGTTCCAGGAAGAGGAAAACGTACAAACCTAAGCTTTACTCCAAACTCAGAAGATATTTGTTTGTAATGGTTTGTTTTCTTAAAGTCAATAACACTTATTCCTCTTTCTTCAAGTTGTCTTGATTTTTGAAATTGATATAATCTGGCATAAAATGGGCTTGCAATATCATGGTGATATTCATCATAGGGATAAAAGTAGCGCAAGACTTCATGTTTGGAAGTATCACTCAATAAAATCTCATAAGCAGTTCTCAAGCCTCTATCACCAACAAATATCTCTGCACTATTTCTTCTATTATTATTGGCTATTTTGATAAGTGATGGTACTATCTGATCTACTATTTCCTTTTGTGTATTCAACTGCTCCTCTTTTCTCTGTATATAATCTTGTAATCTATATGGTTCAACAGCATTGAAATGTTTTATCTTACCAATTGTAACATGACTTACCAATCCCTTCATACTAAGCCTTTCTAAAACATCATAAATCTTAGAGTAAGAAACATGCGAATCCCTAACTATGGCTCCGACTTTAGAGGAACCTATTTTCAATAAGGAAAGATATACTCTTGCTTCTCCATCTGTAAGGCCTAATTGACTAAGTTCTTGTAACAAACATTATCTCTTTAACCTTGGTACTATTTACCCCTTAAGGGGGAAATGGGGTTTAAGTACTTTCTCTTCTCATATAATTTTTGAAAGAAAATATGGCAAATGAAAATGAAAATAGCAATCTGAGAAAAGTCATTACTAAAGTGATGACAGTGGAAAAAGGAGTAAACAAAGTATTTGATTTTTTTGAGGACATAAAGAACATGGAAATTGGAGGGGCGATAAAATTAGTAACAAAAGGAGATGATGACTGGTGGATGTTCGAACACATTGTTGCAGGAAACTCTAAGATGAAGCAGATATCAGTTCGTGAGTTTGGAATCTTGGACCACCGATTTATTGGTGGTGGACTTGAATGGCATGTTTATACTAGGATAATACCAAACCAGAAGGGCTCAACTACTACTTGGACATTCATAAGACCTGATGGCCTAACAGAAGAACAGTTTGAAGAGCAACTGAAAGGATTCGATAATGAGATTGATCGATGGAAGATGGCTTTACAAAATTAAGCAGAAATTATTTAAAGCCTTACACTTACCGCTGTTTTTTCTATGTACCCAAGAATCTTAAATATATAATACTATATGCATTTAGCTAGGACTAGTAAAATTTATGGGTTGGGTGGAATGTAAGAAGACAGATTTGACTCTATTTTACAACCCACATTGACATGCTCTCTACTGTACCTTCAAAGTGGTCCTTTTATGGAATTGATTGAAGTTGCTATTGAAAGACATTGCCAATAATTTGAACAGCAAATCCAACAACCATAAGACCAACTCCTAACTGGGCTATGCGTGTTTCCTTAAGTCTATGTCTTTCTTCCTCTGGATTATGTCCTCCTTCAGTATTAGATTCTTTTTTTATTGTTTTTTTACTGCGAAAGATTCTTCCATATGCAATCAACAATGATGCTATTAAGTTTAGTATAAGACCTATAATTACAAGATTGTTTGGCATGCTACAATAATCCCTCTATTCTCTTTTTTCTCTCAGTCTTCTAAAGATTATAAATTAAATCATTTCTTCTATTTCTATAACTTAAAACAAGCAACAAACATGGATAACTAGTTTAGCCATAAACAGCTAAAAACGTGGGCTGTTCAACTAAATTTAATAAAGAAATTCTACTCCTAATTATATGAATATTTATTTATTATTCAGCATTATCTCCTTTGATATTATGAAAGATTCTAACCCTTCTATTTTGTAAACATGACTTTGATTGTATGGGAATAGTTGAAAAGAAGAAAAAAGGTCTTCTAATGTTCTTTTCTTAATATGTACGATAATAATAATATTATATTTTATTCACACACCTTGCTTACAAATGCTTTAAGTAACTACCATTAGATTCTTGCCATGATGTTCAAGTAATGTTTGTTTTTGTTGTTCTGTAAGCCTTCGATCAAAGTCTACCTGATGATAAAAACAAAATCCTTTCAATTTCATATTATCATCATATTTTGTTGGTAGTGACATTTCATACTCTATGAGTTTATCAATTTGATCGTTGTAGTAGAATGAGGCTAAATCAGCTATTACAGATATTCCGTTTTTACCAGAGAATTGAGCCTGCTTTGCTATTCTTGCTAGATACGACATTAAATCTATGTCCGAATGAAAATATGCTGTTACAGAATCTATGATCACAAGAGAGCCTTGTTTTTCATATTTTCTTACATCAATGATATTACTTTGATTATTCTTATTCTCTCCTGATAATACACTTCTAACCATCTCAGTAGTTTCATAATATGGAATGATTAATACAATTTCATTATTATCTTCAAGTTGCATTTTCGTATAATATGAATAAATC
>JAJNBK010000397.1 GCA_021155845.1 Nitrososphaeraceae archaeon | reverse complement strand
ATAGTTCAGTGAATGTTCCTACTCTAACTCTGCCTTTATTCTCTTTACCAAATAATCTATTGTAACAGGCTTTTTTATAAAACATCCCACGCTTATTGTTGGATGCACTTCTCTTAATGCTTCTATGTTTATTTCTCCTGCAGTAATAAAGCAAATCTTAACATTAACATCGAATTTTAATATCTGTGTACATAATTCAAAGCCATTCATTTTTGGCATATTGACATCAATTAGTAGTAGATCATAAAAGTTAGACTTGAAGTTTGATAGTGCTTGTAACGGATCATTATATGAGTATACTTCGAATCCTTCATCTTCCAAACCTATACTGAAGACTGTAGCAACATCAGGATCATCATCTACAATTAGGATTACTTTGGAAAATGGTTTTTCTTTAATAGTGGTAGTACCAGTAGTTTCATTCTGTGAAGTAGAGTAGGTGAGTGGATAATGAGGATTACCAATACTATTACTGATTGTATTATACATTTGAAATAATCTCACTTTATCCAGTGCTAGTCCACACCCGCGCACACACACACCAGTGTTTACTTTTTGATATTGTATATAACTATACTTTAGAATCTGAATTAAATAATATATTTGATGCATATTTTATTTATTTATACAATATTTTGCACTATAACTTTCAGAATTATTATCAACAGTCCTTATAAAATATATTGACTGGTATCATTCTGTATGTATAATGATAATAATAATCTGTTCTTCAAAATAGTATTTACCATAATAGGAATATGGCTACTAACTATATCAGTAGGACAAGGATGGAATAACGCATATAGTCAAACCATTGAAACAAATGTTATTCCTAATGCTGAATCTGTATTCAAGTCAGAGTCAATGACATTACCTAGCTCATTACCAGCAGCAGCAGAAAATGCGATCGTAATGGTGTTTATACCAAATGAAGCACATGAGAGTCTGGAAGATGAAAGACATAAGCTGATTACAGATCATAATCCTTACTTTATTCCAACTAATGTAGTAATTCCACAAGGAACTGCTATATCTTTTATTAATGCTGATGCTCCATGGGATACACCTAATCCACATACCATTTACATAAAAGATAGTAGTGGAGAAACTGTTTATTCTACTGAAGTTTTGCAATATACAAACAGTTCAGAACCAAAAATCCTAGATGTTGGAAAATATACTATGATAGATAGTGAGAATGGATTTATGAAAGGAACCATAACAGTAACAACGGCTCAAAAGTCTATTAGCACTAGTAGTAGTAGTAGTCTTATAGTAGGCGGATTTTACACACCAACTAATCAAGTGGAGAATAAACAAGATAATGATGGAGTATTTCATCCAGGCTGGCTAAATTATTATAAAGAAGAGTTTCCAAAAAATGGATTTAACATATTAAGTGAATATAATTTCAACTATGCTATTTGTCATACATTGATAATCTATAGCACTGATCAACCATTTTCAGTTGCAGTTGATAAATTAGAAAAAATGATAAAAGATAATGTATACGTCTAATAATAATACGCACCAAAATCAAGTTTTGAGGTTTTTCCTGCTGCTATTGCTACTGTAGATGATCAGAAGCCACATTATCGCCAGCAGCAGAGAATAAGACTGAACCGGCTCCATAATGATCCAGAGCACCTAAAGGAAATGATGGAGAGACAGAAGAAGACCTCGGTGCAGCGATGGAAGATAAACAGAACAGGACGAAAACCCAGGGGATGTGAAACAATTTAACATGAATTTTAATCTATTATTTATGTCAAGGTTATTTCTTCTTTATTTATCCATCATCAGAGGAACATAGTCCCCTTCAAATTGTATATGAAGGATCAATTGTACAGTTAGTAGGAAGCTCTTATTAGAATCTATACTAGATTGAGACAAAAATCTAGAATATCTTGCACCGTGCAATTTTCCTGTGCGATTTTCTTGCACCGTGCAATTTTCCTGTGCGATTTTCTTGCACCGTGCAATTTTCCTGTGCGATTTTCCTGCACCGTGCAATTTTCCTGTGCGATTTTCCTGTATTCATCCTTTTTTTCTGATGGTCATATTCTTTTCAATAAAGGACTCTAATAGAGCTACTTTGCTAATTGGGAAATAGTATTATCTTTTTATCTACTTCCATCATCAACAGCAATTTGATAGTTATATTCTCTATCGATTATTGTTGTTGATTCAAATATATAGGAAGAAAAAACGCTGTGCTGGCTATGAGTCAAGTCTAAATAAAAAATTATATATATATATATATTTATTTTACAAATGCTTAAAACATTGGCTTTAGAGCTAATCCAATTGCTAACGATTCTCTCTCTCTTTATCTCTCCATATATGCATAAATCCTGCACCACGAACAATTATTTCCCCAAAATAATCCGCCTATAACAATAGAGATAATTAAAAAGTTAACAAATAGACGATTAGATATAATATACATGTCTACTAAAACAAAAAAAGGAGTATTTTCCAAAATATTGGTTGCAATAGATGGTTCAGAATCGTCTCTAAACGCAACAGATTACGCAATGGAAATGGCAAAGAAAGATGGTGCTCAAGTAATAGCATTGACTGTCAATCGTATTCCATTGTCTTCATATGGCCTGACCACTCCTCAAGATGAATTAAAGCAGCCAAAAGAAAGAGAAGAG
>JAJNBK010000396.1 GCA_021155845.1 Nitrososphaeraceae archaeon | reverse complement strand
ACTTATGCTTGATCCCCTAATGCAAAGATTGGGCGCAGAATCTGTTCTACTTTCGGCAGCTCTGTTAGTCATTGGTCCTTCGCTTATTGCTGCTTTAGTGTTATCTACTCCATCATCACAGAAAAAAAATGTATCAAACACGCCAGTAATTGAAAATAAAATAAAGCTGTCTGGAATAATTGTGTTGGCTGCCTCTGCAATATTATTAGCAACCAATACAGACGCAAATATATTAGCAATAAAACCTGGTGAAAATAAAGGATTACATTATCAGCTGGCAAAACCTTCAGAGTTTGAGCATTTATCCACCCAATGGAATTCTTTCTCCCGATAGCCATCGATGCCGATGCCGATACTCCAGTATTCAAATGGAATGGTTCTTCTGCAGATCTTGTATGGCTAAAAAAGTTTATGGATTATTTGCCATTTGAAATATCAAAGGATGTGAACAATACTTTAGTTATCGGTAGCGGTGGCGGCGAAGATGTTTTGGTTGCCCTGGCTGGCGGCTCAAAGAAAGTGACTGCAGTAGAGATAAATCCATTGATAATATCAAGAGCAAAACAATTTGGCAGTTCAGCAGGAAATTTATACGAACGTAAGGAGGTGGAATTATTCATCGATGATGGCAGAAGATTCATCAGCTCTAGTGATTCAAAATATGATAGGATAGTAATAAAGCTCGTTGATTCTTGGGCTGCTCAGCTTGCGGGTGGATATGCACTTTCAGAAAATTATCTCTACACAGTAGAAGCGTTCAGGCAATATTTGCGTCACTTGGATGAAGACAACGGGATGCTTGTTATGGTGCGTTGGAATTTTGAGCTGCCAAGACTTATGCCCCTTGTAGCAGAATCATTACGGCAGGAGAAAAAAGGAGGAAGTAGTGAAGACATTAGAAACCAGATTTTGGTAGTAGAAAATCGTCCTGGATTATATTTTGAATCAAATAATAAACAAACGATATATCCAGTCCTTCTAATTATAAAAAATAATCCATTTACTGATTCAGAAATTAATTTGGCAAAAGAGAGAATTGCTAACAATAATGCTAGAGTCATTGCAATGCCTGGCGGATATATACAGCCCCCTTATGACACATTACTATCAGATAAAAACTATTATCATAGTCAACAATTGCAAGAAAGTGATCTTAGAGCAATCTTAAAATTAAAACCACCTACCGATGATTCTCCATTCTATTTTGCAAAAGAACAGGTTCCAAACCAGATGATACTACTCTTGGAAACTGTGCTTGGAGTATCTGCAGTACTTGCTTTGCTTTTGATATATTATTCAAGGAGAAATAGGGCCCGTCCAATCATGTCATCAACTTCGTCATGGTTCCATATGATCTTTGTAATATTTATCGGGCTTGGGTTCATGTTTTTAGAAATAACGTTTATTCAAAAATTTCTGTTGTTACTTGGAACGCCAATAATGGCATTGACTGTTATACTTTTTTCGATCTTATTATCTAGTGGAATAGGTGCATATTTAAGCGGCAGATTATTTCATAAAAATCCTTACAAAGCTGTAGTTGTATCAATACCACTTTTGGTTGGAATAGTGTTAGCTTACTATGGTCTTCTACAAGGGATTATAGATTCAGCTATAATTCTGCAACTGCCGCAGAGAATTATGTTGACTTTTGCACTTCTATCACCTGCTGGTCTTCTTATGGGATTTCAATTTCCATCCATTACAAGAATGGCTTCTATGCATTCAAATCAGAGTGAGCATACTGATGAAAATATTACTCTACTATGGGGTGTAAACGTTATCGCCTCAGTTGACTGCTATATCGTCTATGGTGATTGGCTTTAACGGTAACCTGTTACTTGGAGCAGGATTATATCTTGGGGCACTAGCATCTGCCATAGCAGCAGCAAAATTAAGACAAAAACTCACTCTGTCAACTTAAATTTGCTGATCTATTATACCCCTGGAAATTATAATGCTGTTATATTGGGTTTATCATATGTTTCAGCTTAAAACTACCAGCTTGTAAAATAGTAAAATTGACCTATAAACTTACGCTAACATCTGATTATTATTATTAAACTATTCCTTTAGCATCAGACCATTTTCTCATCCATTGCAGTAGACCGACTATCGATTCAACTAGTTCTTGGCCTTTATTTGTCAATCTATACTCAACACGAGGACGTTATACCTTTGTCTTTCTAATATTGCACTCTTTTCTAACTCCTTAAGTCTGTTGGATAATGTTCTTGTGCTAAAACCTTTCATTGATTTTCTAAATTGTTTATGTCTTACAGGATTTGTAGTACAACACAATTGAATTAATATTTCAAGTGTCCCCCTTTTTGTAATCAATTTTCTCATTTTTGCAGTTTCAGACATAACTAATAATGCATCATAGCCTTCCAAAGTGCAACCATTTGCTTTTTCTTCTCTTAGAATTGGTAATTCATTTTTCTTTGTATTGTTGATTGTTTCCATATTTGCCCTAAGTGCAATATTTTACCCTGGATAACTTAAATAGTTTTGTTTGTAAACAATAACCGACTATATGCAAGAACAAAAAATTAAAGATAAAGTAAAAGAAAGGTATGGCACGATTGCATCAACTGGAAATTCTGATTGTAGTTGTTGTGCTCCTGTAGAATTGAATGATAATGATAATTGTTGTTCACCAAGTCAATCTGCTACAATTATTGGTTACAACAATGAGGAGTTGCAATCTATTCCTCAAGAATCTATACTAGGAGTTGGCTGTGGTGCTCCCTTACATTTTGCAGGTGTTCGAGAAGCTGAAACAGTAGTTGATTTGGGCTCTGGCGCTGGAATTGATGTATTTTTGTCAGCCAACAAGGTTGGTGGCTCAGGTAAAGTAATCGGAATAGACATGACTGATGAGATGTTAGAGAAGGCAAGAA
>JAJNBK010000395.1 GCA_021155845.1 Nitrososphaeraceae archaeon | reverse complement strand
TCTGTTCGTAAACAGATAGAAAAGATCGAGCGACTCAACAACCTGATCTATTCTTGCGATGCTTTCAAGAAAACCACAGAGAAAAAAATTATTTTACCAACAGGTGACGGAATGGCTATAGGATTTATGTTAAATCCTGAATTACCACTACAACTTAGTATACAACTACATAAAGAACTCGACAGATATAATCATAGCAAGAAGATAAGCGAGGAAGATATACTTGGAGTACGAATTGGATTAGCTACAGGTTCAGTTTTTATAGTAAGTGATATAAACAATAACCAAAACATATGGGGACCAGGTATTATACTTGCTCGTCGAGTTATGGACCTAGGAGATAGCGGGCATATATTAATTGCACCTATTCTCGCTGAACAATTGATTGCTCTCAAGGACGAATATAGAGCAATGATAAATCCTGTTGGTAATTATCAAATTAAACATGGACAGACTATTAAAATGTACTCTGCATATTCGCAGGAATTTGGGAATCCTGATCCACCTGCAAAATTTCAAGTCGAATCTGTTAATTGAATAGACGAATAGCTAAGATATATATATACATTCATATATATGTATATAGATATATAGATATACATACTTTCTCTTTAAATCAAGCCTAAAATAATGGCTATGTATAAAATGATAAACAATGGCTGATAAAAAGAAAAGCAGTAACAGAAGAAGAAGTGATGACGGCAGCTATTTTGCAAGCAGTCGTCGTAAGAATAAAAAATATATGATGGTTATAATTCCGATTGTAGCCGCAATTATAGCAATAGCGGTGATTTCGGCTGTTATCTATTCAACACAGCAGGCTGGCAACAACAACAATTATGGTCCAGTTGGTTCGGCTCATGAACATGCAGCTTTTGCAATAAAAATTAATGGAAAACAGATTGATTTTAGTCAATCAAAATACCAAGTACAATCTAGGTTGATACATGTCGAGGGAGGTGATGGAACTACATTACACAGGCATGCAACAGGTGTTCCATTTGCCGAGTTTCTAAAAAGTGTCAATATGAATATTGAGAATGGATGCTTTACATTAGATGATGGAAAACAGTATTGCAATAATGAAGACAACAATAAACTTAGATTCTTCATAAATGGAAACGAGACAGAGTCAATTAACAATTATGTAATTAACCCTAACGATAGAATATTGGTTATCTATGGCAATGAAAATGCTGATCAGATAAACCAAGAACTTGCTGCTTTGCGAGAGGCTGAGATTAAAGAAACTTAGGAAGTAGTTTTTATCGCTTCCTTGTAGTAATCTCCATTTCATTTTTTAGCTTCAAATATATATTATATTTAATAAAGAACAATGGAATTATCAGATAATACAACAGAGATACTGATCGAAGATTTACGTATATTCAAACACAATGAAAGCTTTTGATTTTATAAGAGAATAGCGTCAGAAATGATGTGGCAATCAATAATTCTTCTGGGCAGATTACAAATCAGGTAAAACTCTCCAAAGTAGTGACAAAACAGTGAGCTTGAAGTTTTCTAGCACCCTATACTTTCAATTGGGACTTGAAAGATAGACAGTAACAATAATTAGCTTCTTCTAAAAGGAGCTTGTCAAGTCAAATGCAAGCATTATTCCTGCAATAATCCATCACAGATGATAGTAATGCAATAACTATGCGTGTCTTTCTATATAACAAGTCAAAAAGTAATTTGGATGCACAGATTGTTCGTGGTAGAAATAAACGTTGTAGTTTCTGCATTAGCAGGAGCAGGTTCTTTCTTCTCTCCTTGTATTCTTCCAATACTTCCAGCATTTATATCGTATTTGTCAGGAACGACTCTCCATGAAGTTCAGAATAGTAATAATAGTAATAGTAGTAGTAATACAATTAATACAATTACTACTACTACTGCTGCTGCCACCAGCGGAGGATCGGCAGCAGCAGCAGCAGCAGCAGCAAAACAATCGCTAACCGTCAAGAGGTCAACCAGACTTAACATTTTCTTAAATACTGTTTACTTTGTTCTTGGTTTTTCACTTGTATTTGCAGTATTAGGAGTTATTCTAAATAGCGTTCTTGTCACCGTTGGAATTGGCTTCCAAAGTGCGCTCCAATCAATTGGAGGAGTGGTAATTATATTATTTGGCGCATATCTAATTTTATCTACAAAATTAAGGAGACTAAACTTTGAGAAAAAGATGACAAAGTTACCCAGATTTAAAACAAGCTATATTACATCATTTGTTTTTGGAGCTGCATTTGCAGCTGGCTGGACTCCGTGCTTTAGGCTTGGGCATACCATTCCTAATTACTGGTGCTTTCTTCTCACAAGCTACAGGTTTAATCAGAAGAATGGTAAAATACCTAAAATATTTCAATCCTATAATGGGTGCGGTGCTGATAATACTGGGCATACTAGTATTCACTAATCAATTGGCTTTACTAGGCAATTTTCCTCTAGCTAATCAAGTTATTAATTTAGAGAGAGGATTTTGATTACAATGAATAGAGATAATATCAGTGCGTTAATTATGGCAATTGCAGTAGTCTCTCTTATTACTGGCTTTGCAATATACTTTAACAGCCCAAATCTTAATAAAGCCGCATCATCTGGACAACAGGAATCAAATTTTATTCCAGCATCAATAGAAAGCAAAAATGGAACTACTATATCCCAGGTTGACAAATCCCAATTCAAAAAGGCACCTGATTTTGCCAAAATTTCAGGTTACATAAATACAGAAGAAGGACGATCAATAAACCTTAAAGATCTAAAGGGAAAAGTTGTACTAGTTGACTTTTGGACATACAGCTGCATTAACTGCATACGGACTCTTCCGTATCTAGTAGATTGGAATGAAAAATATGCTGACAAGGGATTGGTAATAGTTGGTGTTCATTCGCCTGAATTTGAATTTGAGAAAAACATTGACAATGTAAAGGCAGCTGTACAAAAATATGGAATAAAGTATCCAGTTATACAAGATAATGACAAAGGAACTTGGGATGCCTATCAGAATAGATACTGGCCAAGAAAATATCTAGTTGATAATGAAGGATACATAAGATATGATCATATAGGTGAAGGTGGTTATGCTGAAACTGAAAAGGTAATTCAATCATTACTTGTTGAACGTGCTGCTCAAACAGGTATATCTGCAATAAATCTAAACACAAATACAAACACAACTACACCTGAAAATGTCCAGACTGTAGATTTCACAAAAGTAAAGACGCCTGAACTCTTCTTTGGATACGAGTTTGCTAGAGCGCCCCTTGGAAATTCTGAAGGCTTCAAACCAAACCAAACTGTAACATACTCTGTTCCCCAGCGATCTGATCTTAAACCAAACACCATATACCTTATTGGTGACTGGAAAAATAACGCTGATAATATGGAATTGCAAAGTGATACTGGTAGTATTGCATTAGCCTACTCTGCAAAGTCTGTAAACATAGTAGCAGGAGGAAAAGGAGGAGGAGAAGGAGGAGAAGAATTATCAATCTCTGAAGATGGAGCAGCGCTAACAAATAAATCAGGAAGAGGAATAGACCTATCAGAACAAGGTAAATTAGTAGTAGATGGACAGAGGTTATACAACTTAGTTATGCATGAAGGATATGACTGGCACTCACTTATAATAGACGTAAAGGGCAAAGGATTCCAGATATATACATTTACCTTTGGTTAGTTGTCATCTGCCATGACTATCTTGATGGATATTAGT
>JAJNBK010000394.1 GCA_021155845.1 Nitrososphaeraceae archaeon | reverse complement strand
AGTAATGGGCAAAGTGCTGGTATTGGAGGCATAAATAGTCTTAGTTTCAGAGCACTGGTTTATCTCCTTATACACTTTCCTTTTTAGATTCATGTCTTCTGGTACTGCTTCAATTAGCATATCAGCCCCTCTTAATGCTTCCCTGAGATCCACTACAGGTAAAATGCGGCCTAGTATATCCTCTGCCTGATTAGTAGTTATCTTTTGTTTTTCAACAAGTTTATTAAGTGACCATTGAATTTTTTCCATTGCCTTATCGAGAAAAGTTTGATCTATGTCTCGCAAGGTAACATTATAACCTGCCATAGCTGAGACTTGTGCTATTCCGTGACCCATTATTCCTGAACCTAGAACCGTTATCCTGTTAATCGATGACATTTACAAACAATTAACGATGGAGGCATTTTTAATTTTACTATTTACTCAGCGGCATATTTAAAGACGACCTGATTAATGATACTTCATATTTGGATTTAAAGCGTTTCATTCTAGATGTAACAAATCTTTCTAACAAAATGACTATCGGAGAACCAGAAGAAACTGTCCAGAGGATGGATTTTGTTAAATATAGGTTAATAGAGCTTTATAAGAAAAACATAGTAAAAATTAACCACTCTGCTATGGAATTGGTATGCGCCAGGCACTTGATACGTTATGGTTATAATGTTGACGTAGAAAAACAGCTCACGGATATTCTGGTGTGTGATCTTTACGCAACCAAGGGTGATGGCGAAGCGATAGTTGAAATCGAAACTGGATTCATTCCCCCAGAACACGCACTCGATCCCTTATCTTACTATGTTGCTAGGATCGCAAGCAAAATTGCGAGATATAGTAAATTTGCAAATCAATTTGTCTTAGCAACACCACCTGTCAGCATTCTTCCTATACCCAAGATATTTAGTCGACCTCCGCGTGATAGGAAAAAAGAGCAAATTGAAAAGGTTAAGCTTTTTTGTGATAGGTATTATCGTAATCCGCCTGTGAGTTTGAATGAAATTCTGAATGGAAGATTACATATAATATATATTATAAATATCGACGACGGACAGGTCAAAGAAATGGATGTAGATCAATATTTCGAAGAAATTCTTAATTTAATATCAATACCAAATAGTATAATACATGATCAGTAACAATTCTAGAAAGCAATATAATCGGTATATTAAATTTCATTTTTGTCTTTATCGAAGTATGACAAATCGGTTTTTCTTTGAACAATTCTTTACTGGTATCTCTGGAGCAACAACGATGATAGTTGAATATTTTGCATCTTTTTCGTTTAAGGTTACTGTGAGTCCCAATATTGCTTTTTTGGATCCTCTAAAATGATATAAATATTCTATCAAACTCTGCTGCAGTCTCACTTAGAAGGTGGATCTCGTCAAGTATGATCATATTGGCATTTCGAATCAAGTCAAAGTTGTTTATGACACTCTAAGTGCTGATAGTGAATTCTTTGGCATCTTTTCGTTCACCATAGTAGACTCCAACAGAATCTTCCGTAACCCATAATTTAAAAGGTGTAAGAAACAATATTCCATAAGCCAGAATTTAACAGACCCGCAGCGCGTCTTGCACATTCAAAAGCAATCTCGGTTTTTCCAGTTCCTCTGCTATATATTACAGAAATTCTAGATCCATTTTCTAAGCAGGCATCTATTGCTTCCAGTTGATCCTTCTTAAGTATGAAGGGAAATTTAAGATCGGAAATAGCGGGCAGACATGCAGTCTTCGATGACAATTAAAAAGTTTTTCACTCTTAATTCTAAAATTATTGCTTGTCTGGCTTATAATTATATATATATATATATATATATAGATAGATAGAAGAAAGCATGTAAATATAGGACAAGTTATGTTAAATTACTAAATGACCAACAGAAATAGGAACGATACGCTCCTGAAAATACGCTCAGATATTAGTTTCATTACAGTATCATATTATGTTCTTCATTGTATATGTAATTCAAGAAAAGGTAATCTAATCGTCTTATGAAAGTCTTTGTGTTCATGTTGAAACAGGATGATCCTTCTAAATGCACTGCTGCCAAACTCGTAAAATTTAGACTAGCACAATCTGTTAAATATATATATACAAAAGCTCTAATATTGAATCCATTTTCTCCAATATTGCTTTCTAAACAAGACGCTAAGCTTTCTGATTCTGTTTGTGCTATAGACTGTTCGTGGAATAGATCTGAACACGAATTAAAAAATAGATATTTATCTAAGCACGCGATGGGCAGGCGCTTACCGGCAATGCTTGCAGCAAATCCTGTCAATTACTCAAAATTGGGAAGACTATCTACTGCAGAAGCATTGGCTGGTTCGCTTTATATTTTAGGCGACAAACGCCTGGCAAAAGAACTTATGGAAAAATTCAAATGGGGCCATACTTTTTTGGAGCTAAATTCTAGTCTTTTGGAGGATTATTCAAACGCCGAAAATCAACAAGAAATTTTGGTAATTGAGAAGCAATATTTTCCACAACTATGTTAAAATACTATCTATCTACTAGATATAGTGGTGAGCTAGCGAGCGGGTTACTTGAAAGAGAGGAAACTCCTCCCTCATTGCAGGCACCCAAATTAGCGATAATTAACTGGAGACAGTTGGCGCCGG
>JAJNBK010000393.1 GCA_021155845.1 Nitrososphaeraceae archaeon | reverse complement strand
GTTAAATTCTGCTCCGAAAATTTTTGTATATCATGAGTAATATCAGATACTATCCTCCTCAATGGATACACTATTCTTCTAAGTATAGTAATTTCCCTTCTCAGTATCGATATTTCTTTGACAACTCCTACTTTGTCATCAAATACTGCATCTTCAATGTCTTCAAGGTTTCCGACTATCTTCATCAACATGTGAAAAAGGTCATCCACAAGTACATCTATTACGGTGTGCAGCAAATAGCCAGATGTTTTACCTATAAGTTCTTCTTTTTGGCTACTATTTCCTTTCTTACATTGTTGAAATAAGTCATTAAGTGGTTGAAGATCCCCTTGATGGACAGTAACCAGGAAATTCCGTCCAGCAAATATAGATAATTGACTAAAGTGCATAGTAGTTGTCGAACCCTTTCTTGATTTCTTTTTTGAGTTTACTGAATCATGGATAGGAGACGATGGAAAATGCAATACTACAAAAAGATAGTTAGTATGTTTGTCAATCTTCGGGATCTGAATCTTCGAAAGACAGTCATCTATATCCAACTCATGAAAATGATATCCTCTACTTACTAATAGTTTCTCCATAGTGTCACGTGTGGGTCTCTCAATATTTATCCAAGTCAATCCCTCATTTTCAACTGAGTCTAATTTTGTTACCTCCTGCAATGCCTGTTTACCCCTCATACTGATTTTTGCAAATCTGGATAAAAGGTTTTAGTTAGAGTATAGTGTCGTCTATATACTGGTTGAGTTGCAAAAAGCGTTTTTTAGGGTAATCTGATGTGTATTGTATATATTTGCAAGTCTGCTTAAGAATATAACACAAAGATGCAATTGAGGTAAAAAGAATAGATATTAATGACAACGTGATGGACAATGTTATTTAGCTTTCCAGTTAGATTTTGTCAAGATGATGCTTTTGGCGCATAGACCTCTTTGAAATCTTTGTCAGAATAGATCTTTTCATTGTCCTTTCTGACCTGTATTTTTCTCTCAGCTGCAAATCTAGATTTATACCTCCCAAGCAATATCGAGTTCCCAACTACCGTTACAGAACTCAATGCCATTGCTAAGCCAGCAAGCATAGGAAGCCAACCAAATATTTCCACACCCAGAAAAGGCACCAAGATTCCGCCCGCTATCGGAATCAATCCTGTATTATAAGCAAAGGCCCAAAAGAGATTCTGTTTTATCTTGGATACTGTCTTTCTTCCCAAATCAAGTGCTATCACAACATCTCTGATATCTTCTTTTATTAGTATTATACCGCCAGTCTCTTTCGCAATATCTGTACCAGAGCCTATCGCAATTCCTAGATCTGCTTGTGCTAATGCAGGTGCGTCATTAATTCCATCTCCAACCATTGCTATTGCTCCTTTTTTTTCTCCCTCAGATTTCAGCCTTGAAATTACCTGCTCTGTAAGCATTACTACCTTTATACCCATTGACTTGAGTGAATCAATCGCTTGTTTGGCATTATCTTTTATAGTATCTGCAATGGCAATTATTCCTGCAAGCTTATTATCAAATGCCACAAGAGTAGCTGTTTTTCCTTGAGTCTCAAGGGCTGAAAGAGTCGTATTAACATCTATATTGACGACAATATTGTTATCCTGCATTAATTTTCTATTTCCGATAAGAATTGTATGATCTGCATATCTTGCTCTAAGACCATGACCAGATACAGCTTCAAATAACTCTGGATTTGTTACCATTATACCTTTTTCTTTGGCTCTATTGACAACGGCCTGACCTAGAGGATGTTCTGACCCAGATTCTGCAATTGCTGCTAAACGAAGTATTTCATCTTCGCTAAATCCAGACAAATCTATTGTATTGGTAACAGATGGTTTTCCTCTTGTCAAAGTTCCAGTTTTATCAAATACTATTGTCTTGACCTTCTTGGCTATTTCCAAATACTCTCCACCTTTAAACAATATTCCGTTTTCAGCACCTTTTCCAGCACCCATCATCAATGCAGCTGGAGTTGCAATACCAAGAGCACAAGGGCATGCAATAATTATTACAGATACAAATGCCAGGAGAGAAAATGTTATACCTATATCTCCAACAAAATACCATCCTAGTCCTACACCTATTGCTACCGCTAATACAGCAGGAACAAAGTATTTAGCAACTTGGTCTACTAACCTCTGCATTTGTGCCTTCCCAGTTCTTGCTTCTTCAACTAATGTAATAATTTGAGAAAGAACTGTGTCTTGGCCTATTTTAGTAGCTTTAACTTTTAACAGTCCGCTCTTGTTAATTGTAGCACCTATTACTTCATCTCCATTTTTCTTATCTACAGGAATGCTTTCGCCTGTTACTGCTGATTCATCAATAGATGACAATCCATCTATTGCAGTTCCGTCAGTTGGTATCCTTTCTCCAGGCTTTATGACCATAATGTCACCCACTTGTACTTGTTCCACAGGAATTTCAATTTCTTCTGTATCTTCTCCTTCCCCTTGTCTTAAAATCTTGGCCATCTTTGGTTGGAGGTCAAGTAATTTTCTTACGGCATCAGAAGCTTTTTCTTTGGTTCTTGTCTCAAGTAGTCTTCCAATAAGTATCAAAGTGATAATAATTGCTGCTGTTTCAAAATAGACGGATTCAAATGGCAGATAGTCTGGAATTATAGTAACTGTTGCACTATACATATAGGCAGCGGTCGTTCCAATTGCAATGAGTGTGTCCATATTAGAGGCTCTAGCCTTAATTCCATCCCATAGTCCCCTGTAAAATCTCCAACCTATCCAGAATTGCAAAGGAGTTGCCAACGCCAGCATTATGTAATTACTATAGTGCAAAGAGCTATGCTAATAGCAACATACATCTTTAGCTTCTTTAGTTCCTTCTCAGGTTGTGTAAATTCATCTAGGCACTGGTTACTGCAAAAATAATACTCCTTTCCATCTTTACTATATCTAATAGATTCTGGTTTTTCTTCAACAAACATCCCACAAACAGGGTCTTTAGCCATTTCTTACCTTGTTTTTTGTATGAAAAACACATGTATAACTGTAGGCCTTTACAGTTGTAAAATAAAATAAACAGAGGTTAATAATAAAACATACAAGAATACAACTCATGTTCTTTAAATTAGGGAATTGTAGTGGTTAGCTCTGTGACACAAAAATCTGTACTGAAA
>JAJNBK010000031.1 GCA_021155845.1 Nitrososphaeraceae archaeon | reverse complement strand
ACCACGTCTTAAATCTAGGATATTGGTTGCTCCTTGCCAGCTCAATTCAAGGTTCTCTTTATTGTAATAATCTTTAGAGGAATTTACTACTAATGTCCAATCCTTTGGAATATTCATTTTCTTTAGTATATCCCAACCTTTACCAGCCGTTCTAAATCCATGTGCTAAAACTATTCGATGTCCATCTTCTTGCGGTAGAGAAAATTTTTCCCGTGCTGCTTTCTTGTTTAAAGGAGGATATATGGCCGGCTCAGATCCATGATAAATTACATGGCATCTACTACTACCACTATCACCATCATCATCATGATCAAGCAACTTCGACATATAATGTGAGAATACTATGCCTGCTCTACTCATCCTAAGTTTTTCTTTGGTTATGTTATTGAAAGCCTGATAATTTAAGAAATATTTATAATATCTAAGCAATGCTCGCAAAGGTATTCCTAATTTTCCCATCTTACCGCTTTTTTTAACCAATGATGACGGGGTTATCCATTGGCTCAGAGTAATTGGTCCAGAGTGAAAAGTTGTTACTATTGGAATTTTGCATTTAACATAAAATTGGTCTATATATGTCCCAACCTTTCTTGGATTTTTTGTATCCCATATTAATCCATATAAACCAGCCTCAAATTGTACATGTACAATATCAGGCTTTAGGTCATTAACGATTTTTAACAGCACATCTGAATTATGAGGGTTAACATCAAGTCCTAATTTTAAGAGAGCATTTGTCAGATTTGAAGTATATCGTCCTATACCTCCTGGGATAGGTGGATATTCTGTACATACCATCAATACCCGCATCGTTATCCTGTTTTATCTAGTCATTCATATATTATATTATTTGCAAGATAATGTGCTAATGAATACACAAATAGAATAGCTTTACAACTAATATTACAATTAGTCATCTGATCAGACTTTTCTAGAATGGAGGAGGTAAGACATCTAGATGGTCAATTCATCTCTACATTGTCAGGCATATACTAGTAACAATTAATAATCAATTATATTGTGCAACAAGAAAAATGCGCAGATCTAAATACTAATTAACTCCTTAAATACTTGCTACAATTAGCAAAGCAAATAGCAGTCAAGACAGAGATAGTAAAAAACAAGCCATTAAAGATATTTGCCAGTGTCTAACTATAGATTTAAATTGTAAGTAAACATTGCCTGTCATTTTGATGAGAAATATTCTATTCTAGAGCACTATCTCTTAATTACATAATAAACATTTGCCATGGTGAAATGGCATTCCACAATTACCGTGAATCTTTTTACAAGAATATAATATCCCACACTTTATACATTGATGCTGACATGCCATGGGAATAGTTCCTGCTATTAAGTCTGACATATCAACTCGATGTTTCTCTAATATTGCGTTAGCAATATTGAATAAAAGGAGAATGAATAATTATTAGTATAAATACTTAACTATGATATATTATTGATAAAGTAATCATATAACTTTTAGTTATAGAACATTATTTTCCGAATAATATCTATTGTTTAAAATATAATTTGTATGTCACTCGAAGACCAATCTATTGTGTCTTCCTATGTTCGAGGTTAAAATAATACTCTTAGATTAGTAAGTGACTTTTTTTCTCATGTTGATAAACTCGATGATTATTTATATAACTAGGGTGCTTTATTTGACTAAATATTTCAAAAGAGAGTGATAAACACAAGACTTGAGGATTCAATATTAAAACGAACTATCAAATAAATATCAGGAAATTGGCTGGAGAAAATTCGATCTTTAATTTCGTAGAAAAAGGTAAAGGATATAGGATTTAGAAATAATTACCTATTCAAAGAAGTAGCAAAAAAATTTCTTGAAAGCATTGATAATGTGATGATGAATGCTTAATTGAGAGCTAGTAATCCTACAGTAATATTGCTGCTATTATATTTTACAAAAATCGGAGGAATTGCGTACCGTTATTGTTATTAAATAATGATATTCACTAACGTTGTAGTTATTTTACCTCTTAGTCATATCATTAAAATATGTCAATATCTTACCACAAAAGGCTTGAATAAATTCTATTTCATTAGGACTGGTACTATGTACATATACTCTTGTATAGCCAACCTTGAAATATTCTTCTATAGGCTTGATTAAATCCTCAATTGAAGTAACTATCAACGTTGATTCTTTCACTTTTTCATCTGGAACTTCTTCTTTTGCTTTTTGCTCTAGTTTTCTTGGATCACTTATGTCTAAATCAAATATATCTTCTATTAAAGAAGCTCGCCAAAACTCTGTAGACTTAAAAGCTTTATCATAATCTTCTGAATAAGATATTTTAGGCTTGGCTATTTTCTCTAAAGATCTAGGATCTTTGCCCTGCTCACTAGCAGATTTGTCAAATATATCAAATATTTCTTTTGATTTATCAGGTTTTTGAACTGTAATTAAACCATCAGTATATTGTCCAGCAATTCTTGTTGCTTCCTCTCCACTGGCTGCCATGTACAGGGGTATTTTACCTGAAGGAGGAGTATACAGTTTTGCATTTTTAATTCTAAAGTATTTACCGTTAAAGTGCAAAAAACCGTCATTATCATGATCATTATCATCATAACTTCTTACATTTTCTTTACCTGCTCTTCTCCTTCTCTTTTCCAAAGCTTTTGTATAATTTGAATTGCTTCAGTGGTTCTTGTCAATCTAGTCTTTGCATCAGGCCAATCAAATCCTAAAGGGACCTCATTCATAGCTTCACCTGTACCTATGCCAAGACCAATTCGGCCTGGATATAGAGCATCAAGAGAGGCAAAAGCTTGTGCAATTATAGCTGGATTATAACGATATACAGCTGCAGTTACGCCTGTTATAAATTGCATACTTTTGGTTCGCTCAGCAGCAACTGCTATCCAAATCCAAGTAAAATTACCATATCCATTATCATGCCACCAAGGATGAAAATGATCACTAGTCAAGCAACTATCAAACCCATATTTTTCAGCTTCAATTACAAACTTTAGTAAATCTTGCATAGCATACTGTTCTTGCGAAGCCCAATATCCAAGCCTCTTATCTATTTTTTCTTTTGACATCTCCTCGTCTGTTTTCTTATAATGCTTCTATTAAATATTGTCTATAAAGCTAAGTATATGAGGTTGGAATATTTGAAGCAGCGTGTATGGGAAAATGAAATAAGAAAAAAAGGTCCCTCTTCAGCATTTCTATTTTGATTTAGTTTTACTGTTATAGAAACCCGTATTATTACTGATTAAAGCTATTCGCGAAGGCAATGGTACTTTACAGATTTTCATCATAAATAAATCTGATGAGAATCAAAGACATGCTCTGATTAGTATATCTTAAGGTCAAGCAAAGGGTGAGTGGGCATTTGCACTATTTGCAGGTACAATAAAATATCTTCTTGAACCAAATTAAGTCAAAAAAATAGATGGTAAAAGAACTAGTTTTTCCATAAAAGATATTGCTGAGGTACAAGTTGAAAGTTTTATAAATCCTGTTACGAGAGAAGAGCAAGATACAAAAATACAACTGTCAAATGAATTCATATGGAAAATTGCAGAAGTAGCCAAGTCGAAGATAATGCGCATTTTGACACCAAATCTTAATTTTGATGATTTAGGCAAGAATGCTTTCTATTCTGTAGTAGAATTTAAAGGTCTATAACCAAATTTTTGTACTATAGTATATCATCATATGTGAGATAAATAAATGGATAGAATTCAAAAAATTATATTTATTTCATTATTTGAGTTCTACAATAGATTGGCTAATATCAATAAGACAGCAGTCATATATGATGAATTAAATGATAACATTGGATCTAATAACAATTGCAATATTCACTGCAAGTTGGACGGCTGGAATGGCTGCTATGATGCTTTCAGCTATTGTGCCTACGGTCTTGCTCTATATATATATATATATATATATATAATAGACTGATATTAGGAATTATTACTGGAGAAAAACAAAAATCAATTTCTCCTTCCTAGATACTGTTTGCGACTCCTTTTATCTGTATACTATGCTCTTCTGGAGGTATAACTATATCAATACTCATTGTTTTTCCATCCATGTTTATTTTTGCTTTTTCATATAGCTTTCCATCTATCAGTACATTTATCTTATGATTGTCGACCATCTGTGGTATTTTAAGCGTTATGTTTCCACCTGCTGGATTATAATGATCTACTGAAAATACTATACTATCATTAGAATTTTCATATGCAAGTTTGCTTATTTTTACTAATCCCCGAAGATCATAAGCAATAAATCCACCATCACCAGTATTGATAGTACTAATTGGAGGCTCTAGCTCTACTCCAGCACAACTGTAAAAATAGACATCTGGTTTCACAGAACTATCTGGCATAACCATAAACTCAACCTCTTCTCCGGAATTTATGGTTGGTATGACATTGCTTTTAACAGAATCTATTTGATATCCATTATCGTTATGAACTGATGCGTAAACAGATACATTGTGGACAGCAAATGGTGCAACATTCTTCACATTACCAAAAAGTGCCTTATCAGTTCCTATTGCCATGTTTGTGTAATTCAAATGCAGAACATCATAATAAGTTGCATCAACCTCTGTTAAGCTTTCTATGAATGATTTACCACTAGGTTGTTGTCCTGATTCCAACACAAATTTAAAAGGTACGCTGGTTGATGGATAAATTATTCTTGCATAAGTATCATTAGTCAAAATCATGTTTGAAGAAGCATGACTATTGCCAATATCATTCATGACGTTTAATCCTACTTTAACACTAACAGGCTTATTTGCATCATTATATACTACTCCAACAATGTTAAGTCTACCTAGTGAGTCTACATAAGAGCCCTGCTCCTTTACAACAACAGTGCTGTTGCTGTTTTCTTCTGCGTATACTTCCAATGTGATTGGATTCAATGCGAATGAAGCAGCAGCAGCAATAAATAAGAATGCTAATGCTGATGTTACAGTTTCTTTAGATGTGTTCATTCCATATCCTTTATAGTTAATGTCATTAGCATTTGCCAAAGGGGATTCGATAGAATATAACAACATTCGCAGCATATATCAACCTAACTACAATTATTATGATTCCTCTTTGCAATATCTATTAGAATAAATATTATGATTTATAGAATGAAATAAAAACCTTGGTTGTATAGCTTGTATTTATGTATGTATGACTGTCTTTGAAACTACATTAGGAAATTCATATCATTAGTTGTAGTCGTTTTTGTTGTTACAATATTAATATATAAACATATCAAAATGATCTTTAGAAGATTCAATAATTCTATTATAAGAATGAAATAATAATAATAATAATATAAAATAGTCATTATCTGAAGACGTGTTCTAATCTATAATCATGGACTGCATACCAATTGTAAAATTTGCATATTCTGGTCTAATTGGATTATAGAGAATTGCATAAATTGGGACTTGAACTAAATATGGGCCTTCCTCATTGAATTTATAGTTAAGTACAGGTATAGTCATAGATCCGTTAGTGGCATGTAATAGAACTGAAGGTCTATCAGTATGATTTGATGCCTGAAATACTCGCTTTCCATCTTTTAGAATTATAAAGTTAAAATCAACATTATCTTGTAATATGCTGCTATCCGGCTTTAGAAATGAGACTTTGAATTCCATGTCCTTATTACTTTCTATAGGATACGGGATAGCCTCAAGCTTAACCTCAAGACTTCCTCTACTTGTAGAATTCATCCATATCTGTTGTTGGATATGAGTATTAGATTGTGAATACACAGTAAAATTATTGATTACTGGCAACATGATTATTATCAAAATGACGCACAAGGTTGCAAAAAGTCTCACCGTGTACATATTCTTATATACATTAACCTCAGACTTATTACTTTTAGTTCTTAGTGTTTATTATTGTATTGCTAATATTGAACCTGATACATAAAACTCTTAATATTATCAATTGTAGTGATTGTTGTTGCTTTAACAAACTATAGTGATCCAACTTCATTTTTTGTTACCAATACATCTGCACAGAATATGCTTCATACAAAAAATCATGAAAAACTTCTTTATCAGGAATCCTCTTATATGTAAATTATTTGTTCTAATTTTCTCATTGTTGTTTTGTTGTGAAGTTGCTCATACAATTTATGAGCTTCGGATATCCAGTCGATATTAAGGTTTGAATTACTAAATAAGCACAGTAACGAGTAAGGATTGGAAAGAACAGAATTAGAGAACAGATTGAAATTTATTTGAAAGTCAGAAAAGGAAGGAGGAAAAAATGTGAGCAAAGCAGCAGCAGTAGTAGTAGTAGCATTATAGTCATACACTAATCTACAAAATGAAACTGCAAATATCATCTTAACTATCATATCCTGGGGTACATTTCCAATGTTAACACCTTGTATTATTTCATTAACATTTATAGCGTATTCCAGTATAACAATTGCCTGGTTGAACTGTATAACAAATACAATCGTCCTTAATTCTGATATTCTGAAATGAAATAGGGTATTTAGTGCCAGATCCATCACTATTAGGTATCAAAGCATTGTGTGGCAGATAAGTTATTGACTCAGAGTCTATGGAATCATTTAAACCAAACATTAGTTGTGAGATTTCAACTATATATCTCATAGGATATGGAATGTTACTAATCTTATTCCACCATTCTATTCCAGTAAAGTGATTTGCGGCTATAAAACCAAAGTTCATATTTGGTAATGGTAAACCAAATGTTTCTGACTGTCTTGTGTTTTGATCACTTAGAATATATTTGATAAGTCTATTCTGACTATCCATAACAATTTGACGTAGATACGAATGACCTACTATTGGCAATATGTGTTTAAACCTGTATTGGTTAACCCCTTGAAATATAGCCTCAAAGTAATCTTGATTATCGAACTGACATATAAGATTTAATTCGACTGCTATGTTCTGCGTATTAAAAATCTCAAGTAGATAGAGCATCCAGGATTTATCTGGTATTTGGTTTCCATTATCTGCAATTAGTGTTATAATATCAGATACAGCGATAACACTTCTAGGAAATAGAGGTTTATGTTTATCAAGAACTCGGCAAAACGAACCTAGCCAATAATGCAATAAGATCAAATAATTTGAATTGTATATATGTATAAGTAATTTGAATTGATTTTTATTCTTATTATTATCGTTTAACATAGGTTATATCGTCTAAAATGTTTTTAAGCAGATTAACTAATAAGAAGAACCATTATCATAATTTGGCATTCCTTATGGATGCTATGAAAGTATATGCGATCTATGATTATGTATTTCTATTATATAATCGAGTATAGGTACCTTTGTACCCTTGCAAGTTTAATCGCTTCAGGAGTAATATCCTTTGCCTTTTTTTAAATTAAACACTACGAACGTACTTCATACCCTCTAATGTAGTTTTGTTACAGTGTCCTAGATGGCGTCCCGTAATCTTCAAGCATATTCTTTAATGTCAGTCGACTTACAATATTTTATAATTCTAATGCTTTAAATGTACGCTTGCAAATAGAGAATAAATCTTAGAACTAATTGTAGATCCAGTTCCCGTCTACTATGATAGTTATTAAATTTTTATGTATATCACAAAATCTCACTATCAACATCTATCGATGCTGACAATATTGAAAAAGAAAAGCCTCAGAAAACTGCAATCAAGATCAGCTTTCTATCCAAAGAATATGAGCTGAAAGATGGTATCATTTACTTTTTATGATAATATTTTATCTTCTAAGTGGCTGGCCATTTCTTCTGCTTTTAATGATGCTTCTTCTCTTTTTTCTGTCTTTTTCTATTAAGAATCAAATGTATATCTAAGGTTGATTTCGTGTTTCTTACTATTATCATTTCATTATACATGCTTCCCAAGAACAGTAATACTTTGCTGATGTAGTTGTCACTGTGTTATTATATAGACAGTAACTCTTGTCCTTAACTATGTGTAACTTGGTGCGTATATCTTGCTGACATCATTATTTTTTCTATTGAGGATAAGATATTATTATCTCCTCCTTTTCTCTTCCCCGGCTATGAAGTATTGTTTTTCTATTATTTGCAATGAAAAAGGATTATCTATTTAAGTTAGGTGATAAGAAGAAAAGAAATAATGGGTATAGATTATCTTTCTAACAAACGATGTAAACATAGGACTAGGCCAACACTATTATAATACAAAAAGAAGGGCTCTATTTGATATGTCATACGATTGCAAAATTATAGATAATTGCCTCCTCTATTCTTTTTTTTCTTCTTCATTCTTTTCTTCTTCTACGATAACAACAATATCTCCAATCTGATTTAACAAGGTCTTAATCTTATCTTTTGATTCTGGACTGAGTGAAGACGAGCTTATTTCAGGTAACTCTTGTTCAAT
>JAJNBK010000030.1 GCA_021155845.1 Nitrososphaeraceae archaeon | reverse complement strand
ATCTTTCACTTTTACAGATGAGAATGTCGGCTCTGTCATGGTAAGGGTTTCAAACATCAACAATACTGGAGAATTAGTAGACTTTCCAATAACAGTTACTTGATATCGAAGGTCACGGAACTGATTCTGTATCTATATAGTTCATTATAGTCTTTGGAAGTAAATCTATCATTCATAAAAGCAATTGCCTCTGCTATAATATTAGGTATTGAAGGTAGCGTCGGAAGTGGAGAAAACAATGACCAAAAATTACTATGGATCGCAATATTACTATGATATATAGATATATTTCAACTATGTAATAAAGGTATAATTAACTTATGAAAGCCATTATCTCCATATACTGACGGTCATATTCATTATAAATTCATTAATTCAAGAATTACATTCAGGACATTCCTCAATGAACAGCTTATCTGTTTTGCCTGTGTCATCTGGTACAAGGATAAAACCCGTGCTCTTGCATGTTGAACATACTTGTATTTTGGAAGTACCAAGACAATATGCTGGGCATTCCTCCCGTTCATATTTAATACTGTTATAAAGAGTCAGTACAATCTTATATTCGTCAACGTGGTATAAAAAGCCTCTCTCAGCATATCATTTTACAGTCTCTAAAAGGGTGCTGATAATGATCAACGATTCAAATAGTCTTCAGAACCAAAAAGTCAATTGTAGGGATACTTTAAAAGCTGGTATTTACATCATCCTATAAAAGGCCATCTTCATGTAGATTATCTAATAATGGAGTTAATGCCATAGACATTTCTTTTTCTCCCAATGTAATAGTTGATTTCATTCTAAGAACAATGGAAAGCATGTTCCTGTCCTCTCTTGCAGTATATACCGCATTGCCAATTATCTCATATTGCTTGTGATTTTGCTGCAACCATTGCTTCCATACTCGTGTTCGTTGGAGATTTTCACCCAGTGCTCTAATGGTATAATCCAAATCTATTACTTCTTCTTCCTCTTTATCAAATAGATTCAGTTTAATCATGGGAATCATGAGATCTCCGCCTAAAACTTTTTTATGTGACTTATTCAATCTTTCGATAATGTCTTCTTCACTGCTGCTATCTTTAGACGGTTCTACTAAATCATATTTTGGGAAAAAGTATCCTGCTAAATTTTTGTCCCAATCATAAATTTTGTATATTGTATCTTCATATTCCATTTTCCATTTTATCTTCTTATTTTCTATTCCAAACAATTAGTATTACTAAATAATGAGGTAGATATATGTAAGTTAGTGATGGCTTACCTACTCTATATTATTCTTTAATATGATTTGGATTTATTATATGGGCATTATCTAATCTTTAACTGGGATAGGTTTAGTGAAATTTTCAAAGTGGTCAAATAACGCATAAGCAAATCTATGGTTAAGAAATAAAACATACAATCCGTCTTTCATCATATTTTCAATTATGACGCTTAATTCTTCAATCTTGATAATTGGTATGTATGATAGTGAGTCTGTGACAAGCATCAAGTTTGTATTTTCATAATTGTCCACCATATCATATAGCAGTGATTCTAGAATTCCAAAAAAACTAAGATCATAATGGGTTATCTTAGATCTAAAAACAGCTACAATTATTTCTATGTCTTCTCTCCCTTTCATTTTAGATGCAACTATTGGTGAAGAAAAAATCTGTCTTCCTTGATCAAAGATTCTATTATATTCAATATTATAATAGTTGTTTGATCTGAAGAATTCTTCACTTCCTTTTAGTAACTGAGCATCAGTCAGCCAATTTTCATTTCTATATTGATTCATTCTAGAAAAGAATGACCTAGCACTTACCATTCGTGGATTAGGCAAACGATTAACTATTTTCTTTCTCCTAATAAATTGTTGCTAAGCCATTATCAGCAGTTAAGATCAGAAGTTCTTTCAAGATAGTAAGTAAAATCGCAAACAAGAATACATTATCAATAATAACTGGCATTGAGTCAAACACTTAGATATGTTCTTACAAAAGTAATTTGAAGATGAAAATATAATATCCTTTTGTTGTGAAAATTATGTGTTTTTTAGTGTCCCGTATTTTGTATATGGAATTATTGTTATTGTCATTTTTCAAGCAAGTTATTCAACTTTTCAAATATTTAATCACTCCATTTTCACATCCTCTTCCATAAAAGTATTAAAGCCATTACCTGAAATATATACGAAAAACTTACTCCAACATATATGAGCCCAAGGCTGGTGATTCCATTAAAATGAATTGATCTTGATTGTATAATCCTACAGCCTTTTCAATTCTTCAGTTAGTTAATCTTCCAGTTATGTTAATCTCTTTGATATGTATTTCAATTTTCCCCATAACTGTCACTAGGTAACTTTCTTTTGTTTGTTATGAGTTTTCTATAGTAGCAAGAGATTAAAGTCTCAAAACTACAGCAGTTTTTGACTTCAATAAGCGATTGTTTTTGTGAGTAAAGGATTTGACAGATCTTTTTCTAAATTGTAATATGCATTAATGAAATGATAATTTATTTGTCATACTATGTGCTTCGTACTAGATTCTTTGGCTATAGGAAGATTTAGTAACTTGAAAAAGAATCTGGTTAAATAAAAAAATTTTAGGATGTTATAATTACAACGTCCTCAAAGTCAGCAGGTCTCATCATTATTGTTGTTATCTTTATCTTTATTGGCAACATTTATCATCATTTGCTACATATTCAAATAGTCTATAATTTTATGCTATCCTAGGGGGATAAAATGGTGTATTTTCCATAATGATAGTATGTAACCGAAATTATTATATAATATAGTATCTATACTTACTTACACCTATCCCAAAAGAGGATGATAATAGGGTTAGCCCTAAGCAATATCCTGAATTTGGATAGGATGGTGAGAAAAGAAAACCGTATTCTGAATATTATGGTAAGAATACGGAACAATTTCCACCACCAACAAAATAATTGAGCATAAATAATATCACAGTTTTTTCGTGTTGTCTTCTCCTATCACTTTCGTTTTAAAAGTCTATAAACAGAATTGGACTGTGTTGATCCCATTCAAATCTTTTCTTGCCTTTATCAGAATTCAGAATATAGGTTGATAAAATAATATTTCTAAAAAGAGTACATGATTCTAAGTCGCTCTCTGAAGCCACACGAGTATGTAGATGTGAGATGTCAAGGGTCCATGCAAAGAAAACGAGACAAATATGCATTATGTATTTTCTATGATATCACCAAAAGTAAAACACAAGCAATAGATATATTAGATTTTAAGTATTGTATGGTAGTGTAGGAAGTAGTATTCGAAGTTACGCATACATAATAGACTGAAGAATATTTATTTACAGAAAAAAGCGACATCAACCTTTAGAAAATATCTAAATTGTATATATATATATTAAATTACAATCAATTAATACTATTTTTTGATTCATACTCTCATTACTTTGCAACTATTGGTATTTCGAATTGGATTTAGATACATGCTCTTTGTTATCTTTACGTTAATAACGGTCTAAATAGTAAATATGCTGTAATACAACCTATCGGCAAATTCAAACCTGTTATAATAATTTTATTAATGGTTATATAGGATATTTGCAAATGAGCAGCTACTCTAGGAAGTCTGATCAAATCCATGCTATTAATTATGAGAAAATAGACATAGTTATTATAAATCTGACCATTTCGAAAGTGAGTTTCGAACACTTAATTGATATTTGATATTAGAAATACGAAAGAGATTAATTAGTTAACTTAATTTTTTATCAAAGATGGAAATGGTAGATAATAATAAAGAAAACTCTGATACAGAGTTTGTTGTATTGAAAGTCTATAAGTCTGTAATAGATAAATTGATTCAAGATTTAAAAGAAACTAAAAGATTAAACAACAATTACGCACCTAATTATGACCAGATATTAGTTCGTTTCAGAGATATGATAATAGATCTTGGTTCACATGAAGTTCTTAAAAATGCGATAATATCCACCGATAAAACCTCTATGTTGGGAAGAGATGAATTATAGAAGGACTTTTTGAAGACATGTCCTAAGGTTTGTTAAGAAGAGTATATGATGACGAATAGGATAATACGGGTATTTTTATATTTTATCATACCTCTCTCTCTCTCTCTCTCTGTACTAATGTCGAATTTCTACTACTTATTAAGTCCAAATTTACATTAATTACAATTATCAAATAGGTGCCATTAATACACATCTTGCCGTATTGTGACAACCACTTTAGTTATTAAAAAATTATAAAAAAAATGGAATCTGACATACAAAGACAGAAGAACCCTAAGAATAGTAGTGGCTCATTATTATATCCACAGAGTATTTTGCAACAACTTGACAATGATAGTGATGAACACCTAGTGGGGTTATGATCTTGGTTAGTTATTATTATTTAACCAATACAATCGGTATTGTTATTGTGATATTATAAATCCATAATTGGTGTAATAAGCGTCATGTATAATATAACCCGTGACCAAGCAGCATATGCACAAACTATAAAGTTCTATTAGATAAGATTGGTGAATATTGGTGCCGTCTTATCACTTCTTTCAGTATATCAGCAATAATTACTCTAATTCCGCAGTATAAGAACCCGTATAGTTAGCGGGTTCGGTGGGATGCAATACACTAGTGTATATAATCCACTTGCTCATGCTTAGAAGATATTAAAAGGCAGCTTCAGTTGAGTCTTAAAATGTCATCATGCAGCTTTTTTTAAGATGTTATTTGCAAATGTGTCTAATGCTTCAAGTTCTCTAGAAGGCTCAAAGTGCATTATAAGATACTGAATACCAGCTTCTTCAAGCAATTCTATTTGTCTTGATACACTTTCACGTGTACCATATATTGCAAATTCTCTATCTCTAATTTGTTGTTCAGGAATTCCTTTGTAGAATTGTTGTGCCCTTTTCCTAGCTATTTCATCACTGTCATCAATTACTACAAGATCAAGTTTGGTCTTCAAAATTGAATCATAATCCCTTCCTACACTTTTGCAGTGCTCTTTTAGAACATCTAGTTTTCTTTTTATTGTTTCAATAGATCCAAATAGATTACATGCATCAGCATACTTTGCTACAATCTTGAGTGTTTTTCTTTCACCACTTCCACCTACTAGTATAGGTGGTGAAGGTTTCTGTATTGGCTTAGGGTTACAGTATGCATTATTAATTTGATAATACTTGCCTTCGAAGGAAGCAGAAGGTTCTTCAGTCCACATTTTACGTATAATTTGAATTGCCTCTTCTAGCCTTAGCAATCTCTCTTGGTTAGATGGATAAAAAGGAATACCATATGCTTTTGATTCTTCTTCAAAATAAGAGGCACCTATACCCATGAACAATCTTCCTTTGCTCAATACATCTAATGTGGCAGCAATCTTTGCTAAAACTGACGGATATCTGTAAATTACACCTGTCACAAGTGTTCCCAATTTTATTTTTGTAGTGATACCTGCAAGTACGGATATAGTTATCCAACTTTCAAGAATAGGTTCTTCTGGTTTTCCTACCAGTGGAATCTGATGGAAATGATCCATAGTCCAAAAAGAATCAAAACCTGTATTCTCTGCCCTTATAATGAGATTCTTTAAATAATCAACAATCTGTGAAGTATCGCTATTGCGATAATCAAAACTAAAAATAGGATGTTGCAAACCAAACTTCATAGTAATCTCATAGTCAAAGATTGATTTATGTATTCTGCAAATGTAGTATTTCAAGACAATTTCACAAATAGCTTAATCGAAGCGTGAGTCACATCAATGTTATGTCTGAGTTCCAGGTCAATGCATTTACTCTTACACAAATCTATTTTGAGTGATATCCAAGGGACAATGATGATATCAGATCTTGTCAATAAGCACATTTTCATGTCTTCTGGACGATATGATCCAATAGTTAGTTCCAAAGCAAGAGACAGAGAGGCTTTTTAGTTTAGTTAAAAAAGCAAAAGCTAAATTATCAATTTACTGGCAAACAGTGATCAAGAATTAAGGCTTGAAGAGGTTAAGAAAGCAAAACAATGGTTATCTTCTTCTTTTTCTTGTCCCGATCAGAGTAAATGCATTGGCAGATTGTAGATAGAAACTATAGAGAATCCGTCAGGCGAAACCCTTAACATCATCAAGCTTAAAATTTTTTCCATACTGTAACATTAAGTCCTTTTTTACTGACGATATAAGTTCTTGCAATTCCTTTCTTGTGCGCCACAAGTAAAGAGTCTATTAATTTGATTTATTCTGTGTATAAAGATTGAACATTTAGTTTAACATCTGCATGGATTTTCAATTATAAGAGACCTTACTCTTTTTCATTATCCCATTAATAACGAAAGGCTAAAACAACATAATGTATTATGTTATGAAAAAGCTAAAGATGCCTTGACGGTAAATTGGGGGAAAAATATGATCTGAACTTGCGCTCAGTTATAATTTTAATAATAAGATTAGCATTTCCTTATATTTAGAAAGGTAATCGATCCTTAAAAAGGGAACGTTTCTTGTTACCTTTTGCTTTCATTTATGATACTAAACTATTTTCTTCCTACCATCTACTTTCGTCTTTATATTAAAGTTTTGTAAAGCGCTAAATTTTCGGCAGCTTTAAGATTTTACAATAATAGCATCCAACAGTTGGTAAGGAGAGAGCAAATAAGAGTAACAGAATACATTGATGTTTTTAGTAAAGTCTCAGGGGTTTATCAGGTGCAAGACTTTGACAAATTCACCATCAAAGCAGCCAGAGAAAGTAACTTTTACCATTGACTAAATTGTCGCGCAAACCTGCATCTTGGGAAATTAGTATCATTTGTGTATGAGAGTAAAATCACAAAAAGAAAGAGAAGAAGGAAGATATGGCTTAGTATTTATGCCGCCATCGCCACGCTGGCGATTCACTCTAGATTTTATTTTATCTAATTTTCCTTTATTTCTATCATCCGTAGGTACCGCAGTCGCCAGCGCTGCCTTTGCAGTTAAGAGCGCCTTCCTGTCCTTTATTCCGCGATTCAGAAATAGCGTTTTTAGCTTCTGCTTCTTCAATTGCCGGTAATACGATCAGTCCTCCAACTACAAACATCGCTACTGCTAGAGCGATTGCTATAGTTATTTGTGAAGAATCATCAGATCAGGTGACTACTGAGCCTTAACCAGTATGCCAGTTTTGGTTAGATAATGTTGCTTAATGTGTTGGTAGCATCTTTTTCTCCTTCTTTTATTAACTCTTCAATAGTCTGAGCAGTAAAATCCCCATCTTTCCCAGAAATACTATTAGTGTAGTTTGTATTTTCTATCCGTATTACTTTGGTTAATTTGAATCGGCCTTTCATGAGATCTTCATATTTTCTGGATTTGCCTTTATGATCTTTGCTAATGGTAGTTGTCGCTAAGATCATTTCAAATTTTTCCTTCAAGTTTTCCTTCTCAGTTTCAACATTAACTTTAGAAATGGCCTCTGTTGCAAGGTCTCTAATCTGAGTGGTAAAATACTTGTAATCTGTTACCAAGTCTGCAACCTTTTCATCGTTATAAGAAGTCCTGTCAGAAAATATTATATCATTTTGTCTATCTCTAACTCTATCAAGATCTGTATGAGGATTAGGTTGCTTTGAAGGATGTACGTTCACTATATATACTTCTAAATCAGGAATATTACCTTTGTTTTCTTCTGCTAGTGCATCAGTCCAATCATCCTGATAGGCTTGCAAAAGCTCTCTAAATGGAGTATTACTCAGTAGACTACCATCCCAGAATTTTCGTCCGTCTATTTCTTGATAATCATAGAATACTGGTATTGTACCACTTGCCATAACATGGTCTATGGCAATTCCATCATTGTATTTGATAACATTTACATAATCTTTTTTATTCATATGCTTGCCATACTCTGACTTTCTAGAGCCATCTGCTTTAGGATAGCTATCAAATGTTACTGTTTCACCTTCAGCCACATCTACACTAAAGATAAGAAGTCTAGGCTGAGCATTCTTAAAGCTTGTCGCTATTGGAAATTTTGCAAATTTTAAAATAGTCTGTTTTAGAGGGTCGTTACTATGAATAAGGAACCATGTGTTACCTTGCTCATCGAAGAACTTTGAATCAGGCCTATGTTGTAAAGGTTCATGTACCTTTGGTGCTCCATTTGAAATGAAGTATTTTACAGAATAGTATCTTCTAGCAGCCTCTGCTGAAGCAACACCTTGGCTATCTTCTTTTGATGCTTTCTGCCAT
>JAJNBK010000392.1 GCA_021155845.1 Nitrososphaeraceae archaeon | reverse complement strand
CTATGAGTCTAAGGGTATGGGTAAAGGTGAGAAATATAGACTAAGTTATGGCAGAGGAGCAGGAACCACCAAAATGTCATATTCGGAAAGAAATACAGTTGTTACAATAGTAGAAGAGAATAGAGTTGGAGCTGTTGTCGCTGCCATAAGAAGAGAAGCTGCAAAGACTGATAAAACAAGTGCTGGAATAATAGTCATTTCAGCTGTTGAAGACATATTGAGTATTTGAAATTGAGAGACACATTATACATATAGGTATTAAGGAATATAGTTGAAGATAGCTACAATAATGATGATCTGCTAATACATTAAAGAAGAATATAGGAATCAAGTTGTTATTCTTCTTCAGATAGTATTGGCTTTGATAATATCTGTTCTACATCCGCCAAGAAAACAAGTAGTTAACGTCTTCGAGCGGCTATTGTATGTGTCTGCTCTACATACCATCTAATAGTATCCTTAAACTTTGACCACCAATCCAAAAATGAATCAGCACTATCAGCTTCAAATAACAAAAAAACCATTATATTCAGTACCCCATGCATGGATGTATTCTCCCACAAGCTCAATACCTGAAGGTAAGTTATTCTTTAATTCATGCCACTCGTCATTAGCTTTTTGTGTTTCTTCTTTACTCATTGCTTTAAATCGATAAATACTAGAAAGGTTGCGGCCATAAGTACCACATCCAAATTTTGTATTTAAGTCTTATTTGTAAATATACATATTTAAAACAAAGCAGATTAATCAATAATTGGATAGTTTTTATCCATTTCCATGTCTTCTCCTACTTTGTCTATTGAGTTTGCTATTTCAGATGAATATAGCGGTGGTGCTATTTGAGGAATTAGACTGCTGCTCAAATCAGCTCTATAATAATCAAGCTTATCTGGATCATACTTTTGCACAATTTCTAGATGCTCGCCTTTGTTTATTCTTTGCATGACCACATTACGGTGGACATAACTTGTTGCATAGGAATATCCACGGCGCTTTGCCTCTTTGAGAAACTCTAATCTAAGGAGATGACCGCCTGTTTCTCCCCAAAAACCTGGCTTGATACTGATCCATTCCATGTATGCAGTGTTCTTTTTTGCCCAATTTTCATCATGTGTGCCGTGTCTAAGTTGGTATTTCTCTAACCGTCCACCCTTTACATAACCTACAATTTCTCCGGAACTGTCTTCATCATCGTTAGCCTTTACTCTAAGGGTGATTAGTATTGTATCACTACGATCAAGCGACTTTCTAAATCTTTTTTCACTCTTAATGCCTATCGGAACATGTAATTTCCTGTAAATATTAAGCACAGATTCTTTTGTATTGCTCCCAAGGCCATTTTCACCTTCAATTTTTTCTATCACACTTGTCAGGCATATTTCCTTTCTTTCAAGTGAATTTCTTATATCGATCTCTTTCGCCCACGCTTCCTTGAAAGCCGCTACATTATCAAAGAAGTTCTTCTTATATTCATTTGGGACTGCGTACAATTTTTTCTCCTCCTTTAAGGTGCTAAAGAACTTGACAGATTCTTCATTTATCCGTGATGGGTGCCATCCAAGTGCATGAGCATTGGTACGCGCAAGTTCCTTAGAATGCTCAAAGTCACCTAGAGCATAACCTGCGATACGTTCTGAAACAGACAAAAACCATCCTAGATCTTTATAATGTTCTCTTGTGTTGGTATCGTTCTCAGCAATTCCTATATAAGTAAATAACTCTTCCATTCTCTTTTCTGCATGTTCTGCTATCTTACCTCTAAAGGGATATGCAGTGCGATGGTTTATCAAACTGTTTTAAAGGATCATAGTCGTGAAAAAGAGCAGCTACAAAAAGGTATATAATATCATCTTGGCTAAATTTGTTCTCTTTATAGTGTCCATTGGCTGCAACTAAAGCAAAGTAAGCAGCTTCTAATTCATGATCAATATTATGATAGCCATAATAATCTGATCCTAATCCTTTCTTTGAGAATTCAGATACTGCATGCCTTATTATCCTATGGATCCATCTATCTTGGAGTCCCACCATTGTACCCAATTGAATTATTTTGTCTTTTAAAATTGCCTCCCTAGCAATACCAATGTTATATTGCAACCACCAAGGAAATAATTTCAAGCGTTTGTAAAACTCGTAATATGCTGGTAGAGGCTCGGCTAGAGGATTTATTGAGGATAGATCCTTTTTGCTGCTGGTGGCATAGTCATTATTATAATCATTGTTATTGTTATTATTGATTTTATCCCCAGTCAAGACTTCCCATACTACCTCCTCTACTCGCTTACGATGATGGTAAGAGTTCGTCCTATAAAAATCAACTAGTAACATATTGCGAAAATATCACAATATTACTAATATTATCTATATCGTGATACTTATTTGATGAATGTTTTGATAACAACTCTGTATATTTTGTATTATATTGTGGAAAACCTAGCTACCATAATTTCTTATAATAATGTCTTTCAGATCTATGTATTATAGTCTACAGTCTTATAGAGTAAATTCTCTCTTAATATACTAAATAATGCTAATATTGTATCATATAAAGTTTGTAAACTTCTCCTGTCTGTCTATCAGTGTATTTCCAGTTACCAAGATCATATTTAACTTCTGTGAATTTACTTTTAATTTCTGGATGCAATATATCATATACATCTTCGCCTATTGTAATCTTGTTTGGATTAGTTAGTGAAGTCATTTTTGAACATATACTCATACTATATCCAAGAATGTCGATTAAAGAGCTTTTATCATGACCATATTGTACAATTACATTCTCACCTTCATCGATACCTATTTTAACAGAGAGTTCTGGATAATCATATTGATTTAATACGGGATTAATTCCATTTTTAATTACA
>JAJNBK010000391.1 GCA_021155845.1 Nitrososphaeraceae archaeon | reverse complement strand
TGTTAAATTCACTAAAAAAGGAACTATTAGAGTTACTACACAAATCAAAGAAGAAGAACAAGAAGAACAAGACGATCAAAATGATGATCGTAGTGGTGGTAGTAATAAGGTTGTTGTTATCAGTATCAAAGATACAGGTACTGGAATAAGTCCCGAAATGTTTCCTAGGTTATTTTCAAAGTTTGTTACAGAATCTGACAAAGGTACTGGATTGGGATTGTTTATTGCCAAGAGTATTGTTGAAGCTCATGGAGGTAAGATATGGGCTGAAAATAATGCTGATGGTAAGGGAGCCACTTTTGTTCTTAGTCTTCCAATATCAATTTAAAGATGAACCATCAGTGATAAAAAGGACTATATAGACATATATGAAAAGAAGATAGAACTGTGAAAGATAATGGTGATAGTCGATGAAGCTGATATTAATTTAGGATCCTAAAGTAGAAGTGTTAATCAATTAGCATTTGTACTTTCTAAAGTAATGTGTTTAACGCATAAAAGTATCACACATTATGTAAGAAAAGAAATATAAAAATATATGTCAAGAATAATGAGCATCGAAATAGAAAGACTCATCTAATATTAATGGAAGATATTTAATGCTCGTTCATATTCTATTAAACATGCTTATTATTATCTATGCTATGTATGATATATTTTTTATAAAATTTTTCGAAGATGTCTTTTTACTTCTAATGGAAAGATGATAAAAGATATCGGCACAATAAGTAGTTCTATCTGATCATCGTAGATCAATTTATTATGCCCCCAAATATAAGTATAAAGATAATTGCCTCACTATTCTGTCCTTATCGCCAAAGATACGCTATGTAGGTATAATAAATAATTTTGGACAAACATTAGCAGGACAATTACGTAAAGGCGTAGTACCATTACTGAAGCCGGATGAATCTAGGAATGAACATTTCATTGAGGCAACAAGAAATAGATTACGAAAGGAGTTTGAATCATCCATTGGTAAGACTGTGTATACATTTACCGAAAATGAAAAGGTTAAAGTGATATTATTATCAAATGAAACTAACTTTTGCTATATCACATTTGATAAAGACACAGAATTTGCAGATATTATGGGAATTATTCAATCAACAAAAAAAATTATTTCATGAAGAAATTTGGTGGCTATCTATTCTTCTATAATATTCTTTACCAACGACAATAGTAATAATAGACACTATAATATGACTATCAATGCTAACAAAGTAGGAAGGCTTTTATTCCTATGACCATCTTTTGGATGGTATCTGATCCTTGAAACTACAAACAGGTAATATAAAAAAGAATATCCATTAATAAGTCTACATCCTCTACATTACAAATCACACAAACACATTGTCATCTATAGATTAAACAATTTTATAGTCTGTGATTACAATGAGCATGCAGAGTTCAGATCATTCTTCTACATATAATGCTAATATCTCTGCTTGTATTGTGTCTGCTTTTGTTATTCTATGTTCGTCTTTTTGTTATTGTAAAGCTTCAGGTGATATTGTTAATATGTGTGCCAGCTGCATTTACATTGCTGTCTAATGTTATTATTGATATAAAACTGAGTGTCATTTTATTTTAGAAACAATATATATATTATTCTATTGTTGAGCCATATTTCCTTAGAATTATATGTTTGTCTCCAGTCTCATAGGTCTTTTCAAATTCTATTTTGAAATTATATGAACTAAGAAATTCTACTACTGGTCTATAATTATTCAGTCCGTGAACCTCCATCAAAAGTGCAATATCTTTACTTTTAGATAGCACATTAGTAGCTCCTTTTAGCACTTCGAATTCTGCTCCTTCTACATCAATTTTAATCCAGTTTACTTCAACTGATTCTTCTTCTACTCCTACGCCACTTATTACATTTGACTGCAATAGAAGATAATCTAGTGTGATAGCATCTATCTCTACAAATTTTTTTCCTGTTCTTTCCATTAAAGTATGATATATAGTATAACCTGATTCTTCATCTGGAACATAGAGTTTTATTTTTGTTTCTTTAGAATATGCTGCATAATTCAAGGGTATAACATTGGTTAATTGATTTAGTTTAATATTACTATTTAACATTTCAAAATTCCCGGGATGAGCCTCAATAGCAACTACTTTTCCATTTGCACCAACTCGCTTTGAGCTTATTATTGTATAGCGGCCTATATTTGCACCAATATCTACCACTACATCGCCTTCCTTAGGAGTAAAGTGTTCTATTATATCATCTTCACGGATTGTCATATTTATGATTTCTTCTTTTTTAATTGGACAAAGAACTTTGGACAAAGAACTTTGTAATTGTATTTTGGAACACTGATTTTTAATGACACAGGATTTCCTAACCTCAAGAACTTGATAACTTTATACAAGAAACTCATAAAGTAAAATGATGGACCAAGGGAATCATTAAAATAAATCCCTCGTTTAATATATAGGCTATCTCTTCTTTTCTTGCCTAGAGCTATTTTCATTGAAAATCTTATACCCAAATAAATAATCTTTAAAAAAAACAATACCCATTTATCTAATCTGGGTATTACTCCAACTGGTTCTTTTAGTAACCAAGAAGTAAGTCTTTCCATATCGTGTCATGTTCAATTGCATACAAACTTAAACCTTTTTAATCATTATCGACTTTTTCGGTGATTAGCAGGCCTCTTATAGATAAACCCTTTATCATAATCTTATTACAACATAAACTGATTTTACAACATTACTCACTAATAACAAAAGAAAGAGGAATATAAAAAATCAATAGTAATTTCAAACGGAAAACTTAATTAATAAAACAAAGAAGGTAAGGGAATGATGTTCTT
>JAJNBK010000029.1 GCA_021155845.1 Nitrososphaeraceae archaeon | reverse complement strand
AAATGAACATCTGAAATTGCCAAAATCATTGACAATGGCTTTCGGTAATGATCTTGAAAAACGGCGAGAAGAGATGCAGTCTGGAGAATTGATCTCAAATTACGTAGCTGTATTACACAGTATATTTTCAAAGCAAAGAAAAGATATGAAAAAGATGTAACAATCACTTATCATAAAATGATAAATTATTTTGAATTATAATCCAAGTTTTTTTCCCTATGAATTCTTATATGATATAGCGAGAAATGCAAAATAGAATGTAGAAATTGAATTTATTATAGAACAAACTGATACATCGACTTTATAAAACTCAATTAAGTCTGCAAAAACAAAGTATTCATGTAAGGACTTTGAAGAAGAAGAAGAAGATGATGATGATTATTAACGGAGCCTAAGTCTAAACTAATGTTAAATTCTAAGAGAATCAATCTGATTATTGAGGAAATCCCCAATATTTTACTTTCTTGTCAATGACTACGTTTTCTTATTTGTATATTCAATATCTATTCAATACATATTACCATATATACCATTGTATAACATATTAGTTTACATAGAGATACTCTAGCTATTTCTTTAATGTTTCGTGCTAATCAACAGATTGTCTATGATGTTCTAATTAGCTATATACAATACAATAATTAGCAAGAGATCGATTTTTATCTTTAAGTTGAATTTTAGAAATAAATACTCTGAATGCATTTTAAATTATGATAGATTGCGATTGCTATAGCTGTACGAAAAGTACACTATCAAATAAATATTAAAAGGTCCTATCTCCCAAGACCTTTTTTCATTCTTTTTCTAAATCATCAGCAGATAAGGTGATTTGCAATATTCGCATCTTTCACTAGATTGTGTGCTCGATCTTTTACCACAAGTGTTGCACACCAATACTCTAGACATGAGACGGAAGAAGGGTAGGTCTGCTACAGATTCTATTGCATTCTTTACTTCTTCATCAGAGTAAAGCTCGCTTACATCCAAAGTTAACGAAAGCCCGCCATTGAGTATATTATCTATTGATATACATTCCTTAATTACAGAATTATGTTTATTATTGTCAGACGACAACAACTCTCTAGCATTTAATGTTAACCCTTGTGAATAAGTAACTGTTTTTTGTTGATTTGATGTTAGAAGAGAGATCCTACCATATTTATCAGAATCTAGAGTTGCAAATCTTGTAGCACTATCATCATGTATCATAGCAATTCCTATAGAGTCTTCTCCAAGCTGTTTACCATGTTCTGCAGCCACATCTACAGCAGTCTTCAAAACTTTTTGCAAAATCTCTGCTCCATCATTAGAAGCGTCATGACCTAAAATTTTATATACCGATTCTTCTATGCCCGTAAGATTAATTATAACATTAGTAGTTCCAAGCTGTATGAATTGTGCGCTGTTAGCAATCACAGGAACCATTTGTTTCCTTATAAGATCAGCAATAGCCTTCTTCCTAATCGACATCGCAGATAATGCAGGCTTTATCATGAGAGCAAGCCTTGCCCTGAAATAAGTTTCATCCTTATTCGATTGATATGCCAGTCTTGGAAGATTAATAGAAAGTGATTGTAAAGTCATAACTGTACTAGAACCCTTGCCTCCTATATTTTTACGAACACCATTATTACTTCTAGATCCATTTTGTAAAATGGAAATGATGCCACCAGTGCGTACTATTGACGCAATAGTATCAGTATAATCCTTTAGTTTGTCATTATTGATTAGGCATATTCCTATTCTAGGAACAGGAGTAGAGGCAATGTAACTTTTATAACCAGACAATACTGCGTCAATTGATTTTTTATCAAATTTATCTAATTGAACGGTTATTGTAGTAACAGGAAGTCCAGCTGGAGAATAAGATGGGGCTACAGAAGATGCTATCAAAATATTCTCAAATCGTGATGCAATCTCATTTGGTTCTCTTAGCTGATCATCTAATAATAAGGGAATAATTCCATCAAGTACAATTTCTGTTGAAACCTCTCTACTTAGAAGCGAAATCAATATAGGCAGAGCAATTCCAAGGTCATCTGAATTCTTTATAGCAGGTATTCTAGAGACATTTAAGAATTTGCCTTTTAAGTCTAGACCGACTTCAGCAAAATCAGTAATATTTAGAAATACAGTATCAGGGAGCAAGCTCCAAATTCCACTGTTAGAGATACTTATTTCACCATTCAAGTGCATATCTGCTATATCTTTTGGAAGTATATTGAGCATGAGATGTTCAGAGAATACAGATTGAGAAGCCTTTGACATTATACTATCAGCTCCGTTCTTCACTGTGTCTATATTATTTAATATCTCTACAATATCAGAAGCAGGTAACCCTAATCTGGCCAACTTGTTTCTATATTCTTCATGTCCATGTTCAATTAACACTGAATTCACTGTTTCTCTAATTAATGATGAAGTAAGATAGGAAGTCTGAAATTTGTATATCTTGTTTTCAACCTCTTCTGTAATTTTGTTTGCCTGTTCAAGGGGCATGTTGGCCTCTCTTACTAATGACTGGATTATCTTATGGGAATTAAACTCTTCGATTGAATGTCTGGTGGTCCTAACGTACATTTTACCACTTTCAATTATTGATCTTTCCTCTATTTGTCTGGCAAGGCTCAATACCAATTTACCCAAGTTAGTAATAGTGTAACGTCGTTCTGCCTTGTTAAGAGCAACAAGTGATTGTCTTAGCAGTTTTCGTAAATGATAAGCAAATTTTCCAGACTCCTTTTTAGATTTGAATCCGGCAAGAGACTTTAATTCCGAATAAGTCAGAGGTCCTTTAGAATTTAAAATACGCAGAATATCAATTCTATTAGGGCTAGCCATAACAGAAAAAATCATTCTAACTCGTTTTGAAGCAGATTCTAAAACTCCATCCCGCCTAGTTTCTGTTTGATATGAATAGTCGTGACTCAACTGTTCCATTGCACCCGTTATTCGTATAAATGATTAAAACTACTTTGTAAATTTTTATTAACTAATCATATAATAGGCCCTACTCCTATCAATTGATTAGCAGGTCAACAGATTTAACTTTCAATCATCATACGATTATCTTTAACTGTGACTTCCTCAACATCTCTACCTATTCTAACCTCCTGAATAGTAGTTGGAACTTCAGGTAATCGCGACTTTGCTTCGTCTTCAAGTATTCCTTCGACTTCGTTCAATATTGAAAGCGCGTCAGAATCCATAGAAGTTGAAATCTTGCCTATCTCTGACTTGATATTAGTGTTAAGTAGAATGTCCGATGTCATCGACGTCATCTCTGATAACAAGTGGTTTGTTGTTGGAACTGCCCTCGAAATATCATTTTGAATATCCTTTATCATTTCAATAGTTGGATTAATGGTATCAAGCACCATGGCAAATTCATTGATAGTACTAAAGCGTATTACTACTACTTCTAGTGCAAGGCTCATGTTTTGTGTAGTACGCTGAATTCGATGTATATTTGATAGTTCTATTGCAAGAGCTCTTGCCCTAGCATTGTTACCAGCCTTTATGTTAGCAGCTATTTTATAACGCAAGTCTTTATCCATTATAGTGAACTTTTTATCAAGCATATTCAATCGAGTGAGTTGGTTATGAACTACTGTGCTGGCGGTTAAAATATCACTCATGAATTGTTGATGCTTGTCCATCTTCTTTTTCTATCCAAAGGTGATTATTTAAAAATGTTAAAACTAAATGTTAATGTATGTATACAAATAGCTGTTACAAAGCTAAGCTACAAATTCAAAGTTGACATGAGCTGTGGGGGTGAACCTAAACCTAGTTCCATCTATACATCATTAATGGATCATTAATAGATTTTAGGCAATTGCAAATTTTTGAAAGTGCATTTGATTACATTTGGAAGTAATGCGACGATTCCCAGCAGCTACAAAAGTCAAGAAGATAGCAACTTGATCTACTCAGCTTTTGCATATATTGTTTAATCACCATGTGCGTGGTGATGTATTGTTCTCTTATCCACCAAAGTAACTACATCTAAAGCTTTTGTAACAAAAGACCATGTTTTAGATCAAAGCCGGTTACTTTGACTGTTGTTCCTATAGGTAGATCTTTGGGGGTTGCAATCCTAGGAAGAAACCCCGATGCTCTAAATGGCGCATTATCTACCTTGAAAACGACCCAAGCATATGAGCCGGCATCTTCAAATCCTTCTGGCGCTACAGCTTGGATCGTATAAGTGACCACCTTGCCAATTCCTTCCAGTTCGATAGTTTCAAATTTGCTACCAAAGCATTTTTCACAATAGTTTACTGTCTCTAGCATTGTATGTCCGCAATAGGAACATTTGTTGGCAAGAATTTTATTTTTTTTAGCCGATGCGATAAACTTCTCTCGTGCACTCATAGCTGCTGTTACCTGTTAGCACCAGACAGTGTTATTTTACTGTACCTTTCTAAAAATATGAACAGCAGCACTTGCACCAGTCGCGCCAAAATTGTGTGTAAGAGCGGTTTCTGCGTTCTTAACAGTTCTTTCTCCTGCTTTACCGGTAAACTGCTCAAAAACTTCTACGACCTGACCTACGCCTGTTGCACCGATTGGATGTCCCTTTGATTTCAAACCACCAGACGGATTGATTGGAATTTCGCCATTTCTTCGAGTTGCTCCTTCTGTTACAGCATGAGCAGCAGTTCCTTTTGGAAAGAAACCAAGATCTTCAATATCAATGATTTCTGCTATTGTAAAGCAGTCATGCACTTCTGCAAAATCAATATCTTTTGGAGTAATACCAGCCATTTTGTATGCTTGCTTTGCAGCCGATATTGTGCTTGGAATAGTAGTAATATCTTCACGAGCTTGAACTGCCGCAGGTGATGCTCCTCTGCCTGAACCTATAACTTCAACATATGGTTTTTGGCTTTTCTTGGCAAACTCTTCATTACAAAGTATGACAGCTGATGCCCCATCTGAAAACGGGCAGCAGTCATAAAGTTTCAAAGGTGAAGCCACGACAGGAGATTTCATTACATCATCAACTGTGATTTTTTTTCGAACATGAGCCTTTGGATTGAGGATTCCATTTTCATGGTTCTTTACAGCTACGTAAGCAAGGTCTTCTTCATTAGCTTTGTGTGTAGTCATATATACTCTTGCTATTGATGCAAATAATCCAGGAAATGATGCTCCATTTCCTCCTTCATAAAAGAAATCAGAACAGTAAGAAAATAAAGTAGTACTCTGAGTAGTTCCTGTATGTGTTATTTTCTCGACGCCTAATGCCAAAACACAATCATAAAATCCTGCAGCTATGTTAGCGTATGCCTCCCTGAACATAACAGAACCTGAACCACATGCAGACTCAATGGTAAGTCCTGGAACGTTGGGAATTCCTAAGTTACTCATAATAACGGGTGCCATATGTACCTGCTTGTCAGTCACTCCAAAAACATTTGAGATATAGCCTGCCTGAATATCCTTTGGTGTAATACCTGCAGACTCTATCGCATCTTTTGATGCATTTAATGCTATTTCAATAATACTTTCATTTAATTTACCATAATTAGTACTGCCCGCACCAAGAACACAGACCTTATTTGTCATGTGTTTAGAAGTACTTTTTTGCATATATATATAAATTGTTAAACATCAATCTATATAATAATAACATTCATATTTATTCCATTTAATGTAATTCATGCCTGATATAAAGGATGAGCCATTTATCCTTGTTATCTGTGAAAAACCTCATGCCGCACAAAGGATAGCACAGGCACTTGGGACCAAGAGTTTTAAAAGATCCATATCATCAGATGGTGTTCCATTTTTTTATGCAGTTTCAAATATTATGATATTCTCTTCTATAGGTCATCTATATGGCTTAGATGATGTCACAAAAAATCGAGAGATATATCCTGTATTTGATTTAGAATGGATACCACTTCCCTCCAACTCACGTAGACTATTTAAAGTGGAGCAAATTATAAAATCAATATCAGAGGTCTCAAAAAGAGCTACTGGATTTATCCATGCCTGCGACTATGATCAAGAAGGTGAGGTTATTGGTTACAATGTCCTTCAATATGCTTGTAATCCTTCAATATGCTTGTAAATTTAAGTATGACAAATCCTTACGTGCTAAATTCTCAACACTTACGGATCAAGAAATAAGAGAATCCTTTGATAATTTGCTAAAACCTAACAGGGGCTTGGCTGAAGCTGGTAGATCTAGACATATACTTGATTTCATATATGGAGTGAATCTTTCAAGAGCTCTTTCACAATCGTTTAAAGTAGGCAATAATGGTAAGCGATACCATAACTTGTCCATTGGCAGAGTACAGGGACCTACTCTAGCTTTTGTAGTAGACAAAGAGATTGATATTAGAAAGCATATTCCAGATCCTTATTGGGGCATAATAGCAGATTTTGAAAAAAATGGGCACATAATTCAAGCATTTTATGAAAAAGACAAGGTACAGACATTATTAGAAGCAAATTCAATAATTAATGCTTGTAATGGCAAAGATGGATTAGTCAGTCAAATTAAAGTTCAAAAAATTTTACTCCATCCTCCTACTCCATTCAATCTAGGCGACTTACAAAAGGAGGCATATAGACTATTCAAATTTTCTCCTACTTACACGCTTTCAATTGCAGAAAGGCTTTATCTTAATGCAATGATTTCTTATCCACGAACATCAAGTCAGAAGCTGCCGTTATCTATAGACTATAAGAAAATTATTGCGCGTCTGTCTAAAGTTAATAGCAATTACGGAAGTTTAACCGCAGCATTACTTTCCAAGGATCGTCTTTTACCGAATGATGGAATTAAAACAGATCCGGCACATCCAGCCATATATCCAACTGGAGAAAAACCGAAGCGACAACTAGATCCAATGCATTGTAAAATCTATGATCTTATTGTCAGGAGGTTCTTGGCGACTTTCGGTGATCCAGCGGTAAATCAGCATACAACAGCATCAATTGATATCAATGGTCGTTATGTTTTCAAATCTGAAGGAAAATCAAAAATACATGAAGGATGGATACATTTTTACGAACCGTATTTTATATTTCACGAAGTAGAACTCCCAAAATTGAATCAAGGCGATATTTTGAGAAATGCCGTAGTTATTTCTAAAGAGAAATTCACGCAACCGCCATTTCGATTTAACCAGGCTAGTTTATTGGAAAAGATGGAAAAAGAACAGATTGGGACAAAGGCTACAAGAGCACAAATCATAAGTACTTTGTTCAACCGAAATTATATTGTCACGAGATAAGTACTTTGTTCAACCGAAATTATATTGTCACGAGTCAAAAATTTTTTGGAATTGAAGCCACAGATCTCGGATTTGCTGTAATAGAAACTATGAAAAAATATGTACCAACTATTGTTTCTACAGATTTTACCAGAGCAATGGAAAAAGATTTAGAAAATATTGAAATATGTAAGAGCAAGAGCTTTTCGGTTATAGAATATGCCGTAGATAATCTAATCGAGTGGCTCACTAGATTTAAAGAAAAAGAGGTTGATCGAGGAGATAAGATAACGAATGTGGCAGATATTACTTTGACCAAAGAGATAATTGCTGGAACTTGTCCTTTGTGTCAAAAAGGAGAATTAAGAATTAGAATATCTCGCACATCAAAGAAGAGATTCGTTGGTTGTTCTAATTACTCTGCTGGATGTAAAGCAACTGCTCCGCTCCCCCAGAAAGGCTCAATAAAAACTACGACCAAAAGATGTAATGTATGTAACTGGCCAATCATCAATATTGTATTTTCGCGTCGACTAAGATATCCGTGGAAA
>JAJNBK010000028.1 GCA_021155845.1 Nitrososphaeraceae archaeon | reverse complement strand
ATAAGTTTTTGAACACTTCTATCTTGCCTTTTTATTTTACTGTTATATTTATGAGAGAATGTATTAAAGGCTGTGGTTTGAGTTCTGAACATTTTGAATTACATACATACATCTCAACTGAGATCTTGTTTTTTATCATAATCCGATAATCTTTACAATATTTGCAGGAACCCATCAATTATAGGTTAGTACATCATGTATGAAATATGTACTAGCTTCATGAATAATTAGAATGTCTGCCTGCCTGTATTAAAATATACGTTCAATTGAAACTCCTGCCAGATAATGGAGTTTTTACTTCTTTTATGAACAAGATGAAAATTCCTATCATCATGATAGTAAAATAGCATAATATCCAAAAAAAGGTCTTAGGCTAATTCATAGTTCTCAACTTATATATTATATGGTTTATGTTTTTGTGAATTTCTAGTAACATAAATAATTTCAAACTGCTGATCTATGGCTGGTAAATGGGTAGTAGTAGTAGTAGTAACAATGGAATAGTAATTGAATAGTAGTAGTAGTAGTCGTCGTCGTCTTCTGTCAAGAGTCTTTGAGTAAGAAGAAGACAACTGGGGTATGATGGACGATACTACTAGGAAACGTGAGTGAGAGAGTGAGTCAAGAATAATATTACATGTAAAGGTATATAACAACAACCATAATAAAAAAGATTGCAGTAGATCTTTACCACTTGAAAGAGACCTGCATACCACTTCTTGCTTTGATTAAAGACAGCACATATAATAAACTAGATATGGATTCCAATGGCAGTATCGTAGGAGATGGTATAAGGTTTGCAAAGAATTCCGATACTTTCATCAACTAGGAGTTGTTGTCGAAAGAAATGTTTGTAATACTTTATTGAATTTATCGGGATACTGATACATCAATCCAAGTCCAGCATCTTTTATCTGCACAAGCCAAGCTCCTGGGATTTTTTGTGCAATAATTATAGAATTACCTGCTGGTACAGCAACATCTTCAGTTCCGGTTATTATCAGAGTAGGTTTGGATATATTTGGAAGCTGGTATTTGATTTTATTTTTCCTATATAAGACATATTTTTTCATTACTTATCATTAATTTAAGGATTAGGTTACTCAGTTATCTAGGTTAACACGACCAACGCATTTGTATGATACTCAATTTTATTTGTCTTTGAGTATTAAGACTCTAGTTATTATTATTGTTGTTGTTGTTGATGATAATAACTAGATAGTTTTATTATTATCATTATGGAATCACTTTTTCTATTATTATCATGTCATAATCTTTTGCTTCTACATCTAATGTTATAAGCAAATAATAATTATTGTTTATTGGGATTGTTGCCCTAATCAGTCCTTCATATCTACCAAGTGCATAGTTCATTTTGCCCAATTTTGATTCAAATGTTATCCTTGTTTTATGTCTCTTTATTGCATTTGATGCATATTCTTCATTTTCCTCATTTGACAGAAGAAGTTTAACTCCTTCTCTGTGTTCAACATTAAGAAGAACTCCTGTATTATCTGTAATACCCACCCATCTTATAGAGGGATCAAGTCCCAATACATCTCTACTGAATCTATAAAGAAACTTGTCATCTATCATTATCATTATTTCTCAATCATCAATTCTATTTAAAATGTTATTATTATAGAGTAATATCTACTAGAGATCGTGTTTATGTGTAAGTAGATCTTGATGAATATCGTGCAAAGAAGAGTTCTCATCATATGACGATAATAACAACAAAGCATAATCAGCAGCAGTAGCATCAACAAGAAAAAGAACAAGATAATAATAATATTGTTGATAATTATTATAATAATAACAATAACAGAAGAACTAACAAACAGACTCCTAGAGTTTGTAAACTCGGATGCTGGATGGAAGATCTCAGGCATACACATCCTAACTTGTTTATAAGTCAAATTGATAATGCATTTCGTTATTCACTATTGCACTCTATGCTTGTAATGGAAAGGGCAGATCAGGATATGATAGATTGTGCATTTAATTTAATGAAAAAAGAAATGGAAAGGCATTCTGAGAATTATCGAACGCTAGATGATTTATTAGAAGAAGGCGGCGTTGATATCTAACTATGGCAAGCTTAGGCGATATAATTCCATTTTGACTATACGCTGAAGGGCAGACGTCTTAAGTTACTTAACACTAATGATCCCTTTACCAAGTTGCAGCCTGGTATGACTGGCACCATAAAATACACGTTTGATAACCTCGGGATTAGGTGCATAAGTGTGAACCGGAATAGCAATCCTAAATCGGTCTTGATGTTGCTAGAGGGAATACACAAGTATGAAATTTTAGACTAGATAGATAATAGATAGATAAATAGAGATGGAAGAAGTATCGAGTTCCAAATATTTATAATTCGATTACAACCTTCCCTCGACTGTCTGATTTTAGACACTCGGGGTTTGGTTCACATTTTTTATGGGAACCATATTATCAAAAGATTGTTCTATATAGTGCTTTGAGTTTTGCCACTTTTTCTGTCAAAACTATGGTACTAGTTTTACCATTTTTTATGGGAAAACTCATCTTGATTGCCACTTTTTCCCCATTCACATTTAACTTCGTCATTAGAAAGTGGTAGTCCGGCTATCATATATTCATAACAAACAGGACATTTTTTGTAAACTATGTTGTTGGCAGCAGCAGCTGACGATGACATAATATATGATGACGCAGACCAAAAACATGATTCACACAATAGGAAATACTTTTGTTTGGGAATTCTTCTGCTATCTTCAAATATCTTCTGCTCTTCCACCTCTCCCTCCTCTTTGTATATGCTTACAATAGTAGATCATCTCTTCTCCTCACTTTGCTACTTTCTCTCTCTCCTCTCATTGTATCTAACATTATTTTTATCATTATCATTATCATTCAGATGTTTTTGCTGTTCTCCTCGTGTTGACGGAATTTCTTGATATTGCTTCAAATGTCTTTGCAGTATTAACACCTATCCTTGATAACTCCTTTAGATTTTTTCTTGTATGCTGAATTGAAGTCTTAATTGTGTCTGTATTTACAGATATCATGTTATTTGTCAATCCTATTACTGCAATTGTATTATCCGTAAATCCATTAAGTAATGAAGCATATATTTCAGTCATATTTTTTGGAGATATCCAATAATTATAGAAAGTTTTTTCCATAAGTGGAGCCCATGCTGATTGGAATAAACTAATGATCTCCTTTTGCGATTCTATGTAATCATCAGTAATATCTCGTATTGCTTCAATTGTCTGTTCTTGAGAATCATTAACTGTCTGCGTATAGCGTGGAATCTCTTTTCTTGCTTCACTTAAAGTTTTTCTAATATTATCTTTAGTATCATCTAACACTTTGTAAATTACCTTTTCTTGTTGCTGCTGCTGTCGTTCTTGTTGGATTTTTAAGGAATTACTCTCATCTGATTGGGAAGATACTTTCTCTCTATCATTTTTTTTAGTATCTCGTACAGTTGACATATTATAGGAGATTCTTAGCTTATATTTAGCAATTTGGAATTTTTTGCAATTTTTTGAAATTTTTTGAAATGCAAAAAAATACCGCTCAAATAAATCTAATTGGATCTATTTAATTGCAATTAAAACCAGATGAGTACAGCGAAAATGTATGCCAAAAGTCAATCATACTGGAAAAGGAAAGATAGAAAGTGAATGTATCACTTTTAGAATTGAAAGAAATCTTTTAGAGGAATTACGTCAAGAATCAAACGAAAAAGTTGAAAGCATTAATACATTAGTAAATCAAATATTCAGACAATACGTTAAATGGCACAACCCTGCATCCAAAACTGGATTTATGTATTGGTCAATAGCTTTGCTTACTAGAATGATAGATTTTCTTACTGATGAAGAAGTTGTTGAACTTGCAGAACACTACGTAAAAAATGAATTGAAGGGAATTATGCGTATGATAGGACAAGAATATACCGTTTCTTCATTTTTAGATGGATTTTTGACTTGGTTACGAGTGTCAAGTATAAGATACAAACATATGTCTAATGAGAATGTTGATGATTGTGCAATATATCTGAATATGGGAAGGAAATGGTCTATTTGGTTTGAAAACTATTTGCAACTTGTATTTGAGGATTTAAAAGAAAAAAATGTAGAATTAGAAGTGACAGACAACACGGTATCGTTTAAGCTTAAGAAATAAGCAGGAACTATCAATATGTCTTCATGTCTTTGTCTTCTTATTTGAATTTCCTTAATCATTGCCATGAGGCTCTTAATTAAATTGACATTAGCTGCTCTCCTTAATAATTTTGAGAGGATTTGATTACTTCTACTATAGATTCTGTTACTGTATATTGGTATCGCAGGATTTTTCTTCCGTGATCACAACAACAACAATCACCAGGACAACAACAGGGGCAGAAACAACAGATATAATGATTGAAAATGATAAGGAGGATGATACCACAACATAGACAGCAATAATAAAACAAAGGATAAAGCAGCGGATGGAACAACTCAAATATACACATTCTAATTTATTCGCTGACCAAATAGATGATGTTTTCAGATATTCTATTCTACACTCTATGTTATCGTTCGATCGAAAAAGCAAGTAAAGAGGAAATACCTTTTTGCTTCGATATGATGAAAAAGGAAATGGCTAAACATCAAGAAAGATATACATTGTTGGATGAATTAGCTTTGGGAGAAGAAAAAGAAGATGAGGAAGAAAAAAAGGAAAGGAGTGAGCACCTAACAATGAACCAAAAAATAGAAATAAAATATTTCTTATTTCTGGTATAGCAATGATCGCGGTGAGTTTTGCCTTAGAAGCACTATATCCCATGATATATAATGAGTATAGGAATGATTTAGGAAATTGCATGCTGTTTACAATCGATGACAGACCAGTAAACGATATGAATAGCATAATCAAATATAACAAAATACGTGAACTTCAACAACAACAAAATCCAGCAGCTCTTGAAGATATGAAACAATAATGCTTATCTAAATATCCGCCACTACAAGCTAATTTAGCCTTTGTATTAGGATTGATGAGTTTAATCTTAGTTTTAGCTGGTATAGTTTTGATAACAGTAGCAATAATGATGATAAAAAACGATAGAAAAGAAGAAAGGAGAAGAAGAAGAGAAGAATATAATAATAAAATAACATCATCACAACAAAAAGAACAAGAAGAAAAAGAAACAAACGATAAGGAGTTTTGAATTTAGTAGTTGCTAACAAAAGTAAAAGAAAAAGAAGAAGAAAAAGAAACGACGACGACAATAACACCACAAGAACAATGTCAAAATCTTAAGCAGTTTACTTGGTGGGTACTTTCGTATGAACATCGTTCATTAGATCAGCAAATGAAGATCAGATATGAACTTAACAAACTTGCTAAAGACATAGACGAATGAATGACGTCTATTATTATAGAGAATAAGAATAAAAATGATAAAGAAAAAGCCAGATAAACTAACAATTATCCTCTTTTGTCTTGTTGGATTTATTATTATATGGTTAGTATTGGGTTGGATATATTATGATAATAAATAATAGATAATTATATGATAATAGATTCTTCTCCTATGTTCTCAATTATTCTCATCAAATGGATTCTATATGCAGGAATTTCTGGTTGGTTAGTGTTTGGTTTGATAGTTTATCACGTAATAATAGAAGAAGAGAAAGAAGATAACCCCACTACATATATCGGATATATATATATATAAACAAACACATATGTAATATCATCCGCTAGCGTCTATTATTATAGAGTAATAATATTAATATTTAGCAGGTATTCTTTTTCTCTTTTCTCTTTCTCGCTCTATGTTGTAGGGACTAATAAAAGAAATCCAATTTATTATTGATTATGATAGTTTAATATCTTCTATAAGCTTTGCTGAGCTTCTCTAACCCGCTTGCTTTAGACATTTTTAGCTGAAACATTTTTTATCATGCTGTAGTTAGAAAGGTTATGAGGATTAGATGTGCTAATTGTGATTGCTTTCCAGAAGACTGTAAAAATAGCAGGTCATCAACAGAATGTCTAAATTGTTCATTGGAAGAATGTTGTTGTTGGATAAATTATGGTAGTTCGCAATGTTATGGAACATAAGATGACACTTATAGCTATTTCAGATAAGCAAATTTCCTAAATGATACAAGAATGCCTCTAGTAATTGGATGAAAAACAACTATGAGAAAGATATATCTTATAGTTATAAAAAATAAGTACCTAAAGATCGGCTTACTGCTTTTAGTTGCAAGTGGAATTATGGCTATATATCTAAGTAATGAAGGGTTTAATTGCTTATCAAAATTAAATAGAAAAGAAAAAGATTCTTTTACTACCGATGGAACTTTAGAAGAACTAGCCAGCTATTGTTTCTTTATAACCAACTCTTATGTATACTCATTATTTGGAGTAGTAATCGGAGCAATAACAATCGTTGCCTGGTACTGTAAATATAGAAATATATGGCATACCAAATATAAAAAATAATTTCTACTGGTCTGCTTTTTTCTTCTATATAATTTTATTTTTTCAATTACGTCGTATTACTATTCTCGCTACCTCCTGTATTTTTTGCTCATCGAATTTATAAAAGTGACTAACAGAAAAATGAGAGATACGCAAATTTTGATTTATAATATAATCCATATACAATGTATTGTAGGTATCTATCATATGTACGAATACTTTAAGCGTAAAATTAGTAAACTTGTCTATCTTTCATCTATATCTACTATGTTACTATTGTCATCTCTTACAAAATGCTGCTGATAGCTGTCCCTCTATTATGTTGTTATAAATCACTATTCAGAGAGCTTTTATATCAAAAACCGATATTTATTGAATGATTGACTCTTCTATTATATTAAATATGAACATGATATACCCCATCGCAACATACTTGCAAAGTGCATTTGTGTCAGATATGTAAAAAATATAGTTTAGTTTTGGCTAGTGATGAAATCAATTATACAGAAAAGAAGCTTATTGAGGAATATCTGAATCCAATTTTAATTTTTTCTATTCATTAAGATGATAAATGGTATTATTAATGCACGAAAGAAGTAAGGAATATTTTGCCTTCTTTACATTAATTCACAAATCACTTCATTAAATAACGTTCCAGATAAGCCTGCTTCAGGCGTAATTTTCCCTTTGAAA
>JAJNBK010000390.1 GCA_021155845.1 Nitrososphaeraceae archaeon | reverse complement strand
AACTAATATATCATTTGGACCCAGAAAAGCCATAGTAGTAGGTAGATCCAATCCTCTTACAACTTCTTCTACCCTTAACGCAGGATCACCAATAATAGATGGCATTCCGTCATCAGTGGAATAACTGAGTACCGGTTCATATGATGCACTAGCAGCAGCAGGAAAAGACGATAGATAATAATGATGATGATAATCAGTAGATATAAAACTTAAAACCAAAATTGAAAGTAAAATTATTCTGAGCATATTAATAGAATCATCATCATCCAGTCTGATATTTGCCTTATAATTAAATAGATTATGGAAGATGAGATAATAATGATGATATATATAAAATGCTGGTAAGATTTCTGAACGATTGAAGCTTGTGTTAATAGCAAAACATAACAGAGATAGTTTAAGTTAGATCTTAAATTATGTAGTTTTCTTTACAGCTTCAGTTAACAAATTATCTTTTAGTTATTACTTAGTTATCTAAATGGAATTTGAAATAAAACGGTTCTGTTAGCTTAAGATCCCGTTACTAAACTGTTAACTCATGACTCGCCTTTATCAACCTTGTCAACAGAAGCAGGAACACTATCGCTAACCTCCGAATATTCATTGTTCTTAGCGTCAGACATGTGATGACCACAATTATCGCATATATAGTTTCTAGCATAGCTTATCTCACTAAATGGCTCTTCTTTCTCTCCTTTAGTTCCTGCTCTACCAGTAGGTCGCATCCGTCCTTTTCTACATTTTGGACACAGCTGAAGATTATCTTCTGACATCTTTGTAATGTTCTATCATACTTACCAACTTTCTAAGTATTTAACTTAAAAGCTCATCTTCTACCTGTTAACTATCGGCTGATTAATAATAGTAATTTTGCAAACAGTGGCAAAGAAAGTGGAAAGGAAAACTAAGAGAAATAACAAATGATTGAATTTATTAGAATCATCTATTTAGAAGGTTATTAGCTAGCCTTACATATTCTTACTGCTGGTCTGGCACACATACACACGATAGGAAAGATAGCCTTGCTGGGATACCAAACTCTCCACCACGCCATTACAGTCGATGGTGGGTAAATTGTTTCGGTAAATCTCAGCAAGGCTTCTCATATTTCGTGTTGTATTTATTTGATGTATTGGTTTTCACAGAATAGAAGTTGCAAAAGAGTTAATAGAATCTAATTTTGTAAAGATAATTGATTCGTTATTAGCTGGCACCGATGCATAATACTTATTTACATAATTTCTACAAATGAGATATGAATAATGAATAACTTCTGCTTTAATTTTTAAACTGATTAAATATAAGAATATAAGATAATAATATATCTTGTATTATAAAGATGTAGGCTTTATAATATATAATCTATATAAGAAGTCCTTTTTCACTGCTGTTTGTTTTGTTTGTAGTGAGCAATGGCGAATATATAGAATTTGCAGTTGCAGGCAGTCTTGTGATGGCATTAGTTGGCTACGGGCTTGCATTAGGACAGGATATCTCATACTACAAGACCGAATATAAGATACAGGATATTTTTGTAGCTTCACCAGTTTCTCCTCTTGTTTACATGACAGGCTTGGCATTATCGCAGCTTTTGTTCGGCTTACCGGCATTGACTGTTCTTACTTTCCTTGCAGCATACTTTGGAACTTCAATTATATATGTTCCTTTCTTGATATCAACTATACTATTAATCTGGGGATCCATGTCAGCAATTGGATTCTTCTTATCATCACATATGCTACATATGCGAAATGCAACACAAGTTATTTCATTTGTGAATGTATTCCTTGCAGTATTACCTCCTGTCTTTTACTCAATAGAACGTATCTAGTACCGACTACCCATGCATCATTAATGTTGCAATATACTATGGGATTTCCTACACCAGAAGAATGGTCCATTGCTCTTGGTTTTGGAGTACAGGTTGCATATCTAATAGGATTTATAGTACTGGCAAAGATAAAAGCTCTCTGGCGAGAGGCATAATATGATAATTTACTCAAAAATATAGTGGATAAAGTTTATTGATGTATGCTAAAGATCAGTAGAGATGTTGTAACAAGTATTGTTAGTTCCAGAGTAGTCACTTACAAAATCAGTCAATGAGAATGTATGTCATTTAAAAATCACCTTTTCTTATTATGAATAGTTAAGTCTAGAAAGAGGTTATTTTTAATAACACCTTTATTATTGGTACTAACTATTTTTGTTTTATTTTGTGACTACTGTTTACTGTTGCCTAATCCAATGTTCAATTGATTGACAGCTATCGATAATCTGATTTTAACTGCAACAGATATTATAATTGTAGATCAGAAGATGATAATTTAGAAAGTAAAAAGATGTTTGAAGATGATTAGAACGACGATGACAAATACACTTTTATGAAGAAACTTACTAAACATCTCTTGAAAATATTGATTACTAGATAAAATAGAAATTGAGAAGATATGATTGAAATTGTGTTTTATTAACTCTATGATAATTGGTTGTATCAATCAATGAGCAGAAGCTTGCGGTTAGCAAGAATTATTATATTGTGATATAATACCCACTTCAGTACCTACCAGTATATCATATGCGCCTACCTTGCTTATCAAACTTTTGAATCCGTTCTGAATGGTCTTTGTTTGTTATGAGACTGCCAAACCACACAAATATTATAAAAAGCCATTATATGGATAGATAGTACCATATGTAGATACTTAATAAAAATAGTTCTTCTTTAATCTACATGAACATATCTACAAGGAGGTTTTGAGCTTTCAATCTTGCTAGAAATCAATACCTAAATGCATAGAAAGAAGATTTCAAGTCAATTAGATATTGAATCTAATAGTTGGGATAGACATAACTAATTTTAGATTTTGTTCAAATTTGAAGAAGTAATTCTGATAGAAGTCATCTAACTTTACAGAGGAGGATGGAATTTTTACTAGATCCAGAAGGCTCTACTTAAAGTAGAAATTTCTGTATACAAAAAGTAAGGCTTATACATAATTGTAAAATAAAATATCATAAATGCAATATCATAAAGCCGCTTTTCTTGGACAGGAAAGATCAAGA
>JAJNBK010000389.1 GCA_021155845.1 Nitrososphaeraceae archaeon | reverse complement strand
ACGCTGGATATTTCTTATTTGGCAGGGCCAGACACTGCACATGTAAATGCTTCAGGAATTTCTGGTAACCAAAAAACAACCTATCTTTTATTTTTGTTACAATCAGCATACCAGAAATTAAAAAATGAAGATGTTGCTTTGATAATTTTTAATACAAAAGAAGGAGAATTGCTCCAAATAGATAAAAGACAAAAAAATGTCAAGGAGAGGACTGAAAAGCTATTTGATATATTGGATTTAGAAATACAGCCTTTTGATAATGTAAGATACTTCCTTCCAAGGGGAAAAGATGGAAAGCCAAACTCGGTTTATGTGCCTAATAACTACAAGACATATTCCTATGAGCTTGAGGATATTTATGACAGGTTAGATCTCTTACTTCCAGACGCATATAATCCGGAATACAACCTATCATCTATAATAGATTACATCTATGAATCATGGCCTATAAAAGATAGTAATTCTGGAAGGAGAATAACAACATGGACTGATTTATTTGAATATGAAGAATATCCTCAAGAGATAGTTTCACACAAGTCCTCTTTACTTCACTTTCGAGGTTATCTTCAAAGATTCAGAAGATCTTCAATGTTTACTGATAAAAAGGTAACTAGTACATATCTTGGAAAAGAAATTAAGCAAATAAAATCAGGTGATGTATTTGTTATAGACGTTGGAATGATATCTTCATTGGACGAACAATCATTTATTGTTGGAGACGTTATGAAAAGTATTGATGAGATGTATTCCTCAAGAGAGTATTTAGACGATGATAGTAATGACGACAAAAACAAGAAGGAGGAAAGGCCAAAATATATTCTAATTTTTATCGACGAAATCAATAGATTCATACCCAAATCTGAGTATTTAGGAAGAATGAATGCTGTCTCAGAACAAATTATGAGGACCTTGATTGCAGGAATATCGAGAGGAACTATTCTATTTGCATATAACAGCTAAGTTAGGATTATCAGAATTATCTACAGATCCTTACTCTATGCTAGATGAAAGTACAAAAATGAATATTGCCAGACTAAATAAAGGCGAACTAGTCATGATTCATTCTGCATTTAGACATCCAATAAAAATTTCATTTCCTCGAGCTGCATTTATAAGGCTTTGAATTGAACTACTGCCATTCACATATTTGTAACTAAAAGTTTTAGATAATTGTTCTTTTCTATTCTTATTTATTACGAATAATTTGCTTTATGTTCTTTGGTGGTGTTGTTTTGTTAGTTTAATGGCAAACTACAAGTTAAATATAAATTCAGCCTTTTTCTTATTATATTCCTTTTCTAATGGATTATGCTCAGTTAGATATCCTGAGAATAGATCATTGAATCTACATTTTGACAGTTAATGTATTTTAAAAATTCAAACGTTGCTCAAAATTCTTTTGGTTCCTTATCAATTGCTACGGTAATAACTCTTCTTTTGACAATTGAAACTTTCCAGGTTTGCATGTAAATACATTATCTTCATTAACATTATTGCCACTTTTAATATCAATGAATTCGTCTGCCATCTTAAGATTATCTGGATCTTTTAGAATAAGGATCTAAGCAGTATATCTCAAACCCTAGCGGCAGGTTCTGCTTAAAGCTCTTCCAGGGAATTTGCCGTTATCAACTACTTTCATTATCATCGTTGTAAGAATATATCACATCACCTACATTATCTAAAGAAATGTTAAAGTTGCTTCATAACAAGATGGAGCGGCAAATATGCTTTAACGTCAGAGACCAGACAGCTCTTTATTTTACTATTGACCATTTTTATCTATCAATAATTTCAGCTGCGACTTCAAGCTCTGCAGTAAAGAGAATACATTGGCCAACAACAACAACAAATAATGATGCCGTTGCTTCAAATAAGTCTACAGAAATAATTTTTGTTTTTTGTTTAAGATTGCTAGTAAATAATGACATTTATATAAAAGAATAAAAGAGAAAGGTAAAAACTCTAAGTTGTCTTTACCATTCTAATTGCATCCTTTAATATTTCTTCATAAATGGATATTGCAGCTAATGCGCCACTAGCTGCAGCCAAGACTACATAATGTCTGTCTGTATCTATATCTCCAGCTGCATAAACATTAGGTACTGTTGTTTGCTGCATGGCATTTATCTTAACATACCCTTCATCAAGTTCACAACCTATTTGTTTTGCAAGATGATTTTGAATGCTATATCCAAGATGATAAAATATGACCTCTGTATCATAGAATCTACCACTTTTACAAATAACTCCTTCAGGAAACCCCCTTTGATTCCCAACTATTTCTATTACTCCATCATTTTCAACTATATTTATACCCAAGGTCTTGGCTTCAGTTCTTTCGTTATCTGTTAATTGAGATCGATCATCTTGTATAAATAATGTGATCTCTTTGGTCCATCCCAAGAATTCTTTTGCATAGCGTAGGGCATTATTCTCCTTAGATGTAATTATGGCTAGTTTTTTGTTGGTACTTTGAAAACCATCACAATGAGGACAATGCCATACTCCATTGCCGTCGAACTTTTCAAAATTCTTTACATTAGGCTTTACATCTCGGATGCCTGTT
>JAJNBK010000027.1 GCA_021155845.1 Nitrososphaeraceae archaeon | reverse complement strand
TGTAATGGCTGCTACAAGTGAGCAACGTTATCGTCATCGTATCTTAGTATCCAACTGATCTTCCTATATTATCTACACGGAATATGTGATTGATGGAGGAACTATTCCAACAGTCTAACCCTGAGGTGAATGATGATTTTATCTTTTCTTATAACTTGATACTATATGTCGCTACTAGATTTGATTACACTTTGAAGTTATAGTGAATAAGTATTAATCTAATGATTATTCTAGCAATCTGGTATAATCCCATGAACAGCAGTAATAGGTTCAAATCCCTTCCTACTTTTATTGTCTCATAATATGAGCCAAAAATATTGTGTCTAAAACAGTTTACAAACCTCTGAATGAAAACAATTAAAACAAGGTTCGCTATTATTTGTAAGGACTTAACAAATTTTTCGGCGCCGAAAATTTTTGATCATTACCACAAACTAACTACTATTTTTTAATCGATTCTAAAATATTTATGGTTATTGTTTTTCTTTTTAATTTCTTATTCGTCCAATTCCTTTAATGCTTCATCCATTTCATTTCCTGTTATATTCTGATATTTCATAATATCTTCAATCTCATAATCACCAGGCCCTTTTCCAGATGTACCAGGACTAACTGCTTCTATAGCATGTTTGTTTAAAGAACTACAATATTTTATCCAATCCACAAGTTCTTTTCTTATATCCGGACTAGGATCTACTTTTATTGTTTCAAATATGGATTCCAGTTGAGTTAATGCCAGTACTATTTGTAGATAAATCTTTTCACAATTTAGTTTTAAATCACGATCACTAGTACTGCTTTTAGCCCTGCAAACCAAATACTGAGAATTATCTAACGCAATAGCAATATTAGAGGCTCTAACAAGTTCAATTATCTTGTTAGAAAACAATCCCATGTTTATTTTTGCTGCTCCGACATCTACAGTAGGAAGGGTTAAAGATATTTCGTTTCCAATTCTCTTAACCATTTTTTCACAATCATGACCTTTGAGTTTGATAGCAATAGTTTTTAAAATACTCAATAGTTTTGTTTTTATAAAATAACTATTTAAAGTTGATTAGAAGAAAAAATCAAAAAAGAGATCATAAATATATTTTTATATCTATTTAATTAGATAGATATATAGAGATTGACTAATGATCACGCTAACAGTAATGATGGCAAAAAAGCACTTATTATAGCAGTTAGCGACTATGATAATTCTTCTGGTTTAAAATCAATAGAATTTTGTAAAAACGATGGTAAAGAAATGTATGATATCTTGAAAAAAAATGGATATGACATTCCAGACAATCGTAAATTAATTAGTTATGTAGATTCTCACAGATTAAAAAATGCTATTTATAATTTTTTTACTAATGAAGATAACAAACCAGATGATACTTTAGTTTTTTATTATTCTGGTCATGGTATACCTGATAAATTTGGTACAACATTTTTAGCACCTTCTGACATGGATTCTGATCATCCATTTATGACAGGTTTTTCTTTTGATGATTTAACTAATTCTATGCTTGCCTGTAATTCCCTTCGAGTAGTAACAATTTTAGACAGTTGTTTTAGTGGTTCACTCAAAATAAGTAAAGGTCTTGATAGCAAAAGCGGAGAAGAAGCAGCAACCAGAATTGCAAATAACATACTTGAAGAGAAATCTGACAAACTAAAACAAGGAGTCGGAAGATGTCTTTTGGCAGCAAGCCAGGGATATGAAGAAGCTTATGATAGGCAGGAAAAAGACCATAGTATATTTACATACTATGTACTTGAAGGTCTTAAAGGACACAAAAATGCTGTTGATGATGAAGGCAACGTTACATATGATACACTTGGTAAATTTATAACCAGAGAAATAGGGAATCTTCCTCCTGAAAAACGTCCAAAACAGACACCTGTAAGAAAGGGTGAGGTTTCTGGTGGTGAAATAGTACTTGCAAACTATCCTGATTTAAAAAAGACTAGGGAATCTGATTATTATACATTATTTGGAAAAGGAGAAGATTATTATCGTCGAGGTAAATATCATGAAGCACTAGAATGTTATAATTCAATATTGAAACTTCAACCTAACAATGAACATGCATTATTACGAAAAGGTAACATATTAGTACAAGTAAATGAGGATAAAAAAGCATTAGAATGTTTTGATGAAGTAATTAAACTAAACAAGAATAGTTCTGATGCATGGTACTATAAAGCCAAATTAAATATGAAAATAAAAGATTATGAAAATGCTCTCAAATGCTTAGATAAAGCTTCAAGCATTAATCCAGATGATGAAAGGGTATGGGATGGATATAAAAAAATTAAATCTATAATGAGATCAGATAGAGAGAAAGAAAAACAAGAACCTATCATATCACCAACTGAAATTCAAAAAACAAATGTCTCCATTATTGATACCTTAACTGATAAACAGCATCCATCAAAGGGAAACATTTATGGAGAAACACAATCAAAACCTACAGAGAATATAGCAGAACAAGATATCAAAAAAGAAGAGAAAGAAAAAAGAAAATATACTGAACGGGATAGTAGTAACAAACCAAGTCAAGGTATTTTTGGATCATATTCAAAAACTCAAGAAGAAACCAAGGTGGATGCAACTACCATTAAATCAGATGTTGGTGGACTACAACAAAATAAAGATACGCTGCCACGATCAAATGTGAACATAGGAGCAATAGATGGTAATGGTGCAGTTCCATCTCCAAAATATACTACGGCGTCAGGATATGATAATAACGAAAGAAAATACACTGAAAGGGATAGAAGTAGTCAATCTCAAGGTATTAATTTAAAAATTATAATTATTCCAATTATAGCAATAGCAATTATTGGATTAATAATCTCTATTAGCTACTTTAATGGATTGGCTCCTGCTGATGAAAATAGGCAGACAGTAACTCCACCTAATAATACTCAGCCAAAAACAATTCCAGAAACAAAGATCTCAGATGATGCTAATGACTTAATTAGCAAAGGTACTGATGTTTATGATCTAGGTAAATATCAGGAGGCATTAGAGTATTATGATAAGGCTTTAGCAATAGATCCAAATTATGATGTTGCATTATATAGCAAAGGTAGTGCTCTTAGTAAGCTAGGTAAAGATCAAGAGGCATTAGAGTGGTACGACAAGGCTTTAGCAATAGATCCAAATTATGTTGCTGCCTTAAATAACAAAGGTACTTCTCTTGATGATCTAGGTAACTATCAAGAGGCAATAGAGTGGTTCGACAAGGCTTTAGCAATAGATCCAAATTATGTTTCTACCTTAATTAGCAAAGGCTGGACTCTTTATACGCTAGGTAAATATCAAGAGGCATTAGAGTATTTCGACAAGGCTTTAGCAATAGATCCAAATAATGGTAATGCATTAAATGGTAGAAGCAGTACTCAACAATTTACAAGCCTCAATGGAGTAACTCCACCTAATAATACTCAGCCAAAAACAATTCCAGAAACAAAGATCTCAGATGATGTTACTGACTTAAATATCAAAAGTGTTGGTTTTTTCAATCAAGGTAAATATCAAGAGGCAATGGAGTGGTCCGACAAGGCTTTAGCAATAGATCCAAATCATGTTAATGCCTTAAATAACAAAGGTAATGCTCTTTATGGGCTAGGTAACTATCAAGAGGCAATGGAGTGGTACGACAAGGCTTTAGCAATAGATCCAAATAATGTTATTGCCTTAAATGGCAAAGGTAATGTTCTTGATGGGCTAGGTAACTATCAAGAGGCAATAGAGTGGTTCGACAAGGCTTTAGCAATAGATCCAAATCATGTTAGTGCCTTATATAATAAAGGTAGTACTCTTAGTGACCTAGGTAACTATCAAGAGGCAATAGAGTGGTACGACAAGGCTTTAGCAATAGATCCAAATAAAGTTAATGCCTTAAAGGCTAAAAGCATTGCTCTTAGCAATTTACCAGGTTAAATGAGTAACTCCACACACTAGAAACAAAGATCTCAGATTATGTTACTGACTTAAATATCAAAGTTGTTGGTTTTTTCAATCAAGGTAAATATCAAGAGGCAATGGAGTGGTCGATAGTCAACATAACATTGAAACTTGGACATAAAAAGATTTGAAGAATGGATTGAGTTTAATGTATAAAGAATTATGAATTTTTAATTTTGTCAATTCAAAAACACAATATGTAATACGTATAATGTTACGTTTTTATTGACGGAGGGGCAGTGGTTTATTTCCTCCGTTCCATTAATCGAGAGGACTAACGTATGGACACGATTAAATTCGTTTTGACCTTCATTGTATTGCGGTGAAAATTTCTGAATTGGTATGGTTTTCAGAACAAAAATCCGAAACACTCAGGTAGGGAGTAAATAAAAGAAATGAAGATAAAAAAATTAAAAGGAAATATTGATTAATTTAGGGATTGTTTGAATCAGATTTATCAAATATCTTGATTCTGAGATAGTTAAAGTCTTGATCCTGTGACCTTTGAGTATGGTGTAATAGGTTGAATTGGTGAGTTGGTGGTATTAGTTGGTTGTATTGGATTGGTTAGTCGACATTGTTCAGTATGGTAACCAAGTTCGTGGTGATCTACGGTAATGGAATATAAGAATGGTAAAACACAAGAAATTCGATAGTTGAATCGTCGTCTTCTTTGTCTTTATACATTCCATGAACAGCAGTAATGGGTTCAAATCCCATCCCCTCCATTCCATTCACGGGTTTATACATAAGCCTTTTATTTTATAATCAAATATTTTGATTTATAAATAAAAGAAATAAAAGAATTTCTTTTATAGTTCATTATTAGTATATTTAAGGATATAATATTACTAATTTGTCACTATTATATTTTAATACTTGTCATTTTAGTATAAACCCGTGAATGCAAGGAATGGGTTCAAATCCCATTTCATAAGAATTCTATAATATAATACAGACTATTACTATCAAGATTAGTGTAGTTTATATAGTAACTTATACAGCTCCATTGTTGCGGTCTTTATCCATCGTACATGTGATAAACTTTGGCGATGATACGCCAAGTGCCATCGAGCTTGATGAGCGTGTGAAAATCTGTGTAGTCGGCGCCGATCGCATCCTTCTCCATGTCGACACGCACCACAGCCGTCGTTGGCGTAATAGCGAGTATGTCTATTTGCGTCTTGATGTCAGGTGCGGTTCCATTTTTCTCAACAAAGTCATAGAGGTTCTTGATCGGGCCGCCGAGCATCTTGTCATCGGTGAAGCCATACATTATGGCCTCCTTGTGAAAGGCTTGAGAGATTTCGGTGACGCTGCCGACGCTCAGACCCTCGACATATTTGGAAACAGTGGCAACGACGTCTTCATAATCCTTAGTAGGTACAGTCTTGATATTCTTTGACATAGGTTTTCTCCTTCAGTGGTGATGAAGTATATCTTGTAATTAAACTTACCCTACTTACCAAAGATTATGATAGTGTATGATCACAATATATTAATATGTTCTAATATGTTTCATTTAAAAATCATCTATAATTCAAGATTATATACATTCCATGAACAGCAGCAAGAGGTTCAAATCCCTACTTTGGATTAGAAGAAGGTAAAGATCTCCACAATATTGTCATCTTTATCATAATAGATTATTTCTTTTTCCGTTAGAGCAGGGTTGCAATCTATGGTAATATCTGATTTATCAGCAGATCCTATTACTTCATATTTATCTGAACTTTTTTTGTCTACTATTCTTCTCCATATTATTACTTGGTATTTTAAGTAGTTGCCTTTACAATTTGCATTCAATTATTTTATACTTCTAATTGTTTTGTCCCTTGTCGAGTTTTTTATTATCTTTTAACGATGTATGAGGAATGACCCCAATAGCAAATACTTTTCCCAATAGCAAATACTTTTCAGATAATGATACATAATATGAGCAAGCTCTTATACGCTACTAAAGTGTGTTAGTATAGGAAGGCTTCTACTATATTGCTGAATTGTTCTGGATATTGATACATTAATGCATGACCTCCTCCTTTAATTTGAACAAGCCAAGCTCCAGGAATTTGTTCTGTAATTTTTAGAGACATAGCAGGAGTAGTTCCTGTATCTTTAGTTCCTACTATAACTAGTGTTGGTTGAGTTATATTTGATAGTTTATTGCAAGTACCTGTCCAATTTGCAATGGCTTCCTTATGCTGACTAAGTGTTTGATTAGAAATAATCTCTGTAGTTTTTGGAATATTCTCAAGATAATTTGGATTTTCCTTGCGCCATTCTTCTGGGAAGAATATTGGATGAAGTCTTGCTATTCTCTCTTCTGCTGTTCCTGTTTCATTAGTCATTGCGTTAAACTCTTCCTTACCTGATTCTGTAGAATTCAAAGGACCACAAAATGATGCATGGATAATTAGTTTTTCAACTCTCTCAGGATGGTTAATTGCCAATTCTTGTGCAATTGCTCCACCCATAGACCATCCAAGCACATCCGATTTCTTGATTTTTAATGCTTCCAATAAGCCAGCAGTATCATTTGCAAATTGTCCTATTGAGAACGTTTGTTCATCGCCAGAAGTTGTATTTCCAATTCCTCGATTATCAAATATAATTACTGTATGGTTTGCAGCAAGCTTTCCTAATAGAGTTGGATGCCAGCTATCCATAGCAAAGGAGTAACCATTTATGAGTATAATAGGATCTCCTTTACCAAAAGTCTTGTATGCAATGTCAATATCACCTACATGAGCTTTTTTTGGTGGGATGTTTTGAACATTTAATGAGTTTGTAGTAATATTGGAGTCAATTTGATTTTCCTGGTTTTCCTGCTGCTGACCGTATGCAAAATTGCTAGTACCAAGATAGTTATTACTATTAATCAACAATACTGCATTGCTAGGTATAAGAATAAAGAAAAATCCCAAAACAACG